>JALRBF010000073.1 GCA_023262365.1 Burkholderiaceae bacterium | reverse complement strand
GTGGCGCCGCCCAAAAGCGGCAAAACCGTCATGATGCAACACATTGCCCACGCCATCACCGCCAACCACCCCGACGTCACGCTCATGGTGCTGCTGGTGGACGAGCGGCCCGAAGAAGTGACGGAAATGCAGCGCACGGTGCGCGGCGAAGTCATTGCCTCAACTTTTGACGAGCCCGCAGCACGCCACGTGCACGTGGCCGAGATGGTCATTGAGCGCGCCAAGCGCTTGGTGGAGCTCAAAAAAGACGTGGTGATTTTGCTCGACTCCATCACCCGCCTGGCGCGCGCCTACAACAACGTCCTGCCCTCATCGGGCAAGGTGCTCACCGGCGGGGTGGACGCCAACGCGCTGCAACGCCCCAAACGCTTTTTCGGTGCGGCGCGTAACGTGGAAGAAGGCGGCTCACTCACCATCATTGCCACGGCGCTGGTGGATACCGGAAGCCGCATGGACGAGGTGATATTTGAAGAATTCAAGGGCACGGGTAACGCCGAAATTCACCTTGACCGCCGTTTGTACGAAAAACGCGTGTTCCCCTCGATTCAACTCAACCGCAGCGGCACGCGGCGCGAAGAACTGCTGTTGCAGCCTGAAATCCTGCAAAAGACCCGTATCTTGCGCCAGTTCATGTACAGCATGGATGAAATCGAATCCATGGAAATGGTGCTCAAGAGCATGAAGCAAACCAAAAACAACCACGAGTTCTTTGACATGATGCGACGCGGCGGCTAGCTTTGTGCTCCAAAGCGCTATAATTTGGGGTTTGACAGGAAAGTGCGCTGGGCGGCCCTTACCCCAGCGAGGGCTGCCCTTACCCACCAAGGAAAAACATGAAACAAGGCATACACCCCGAGTACCGCGACGTCTGCTTCGTCGACCAGTCCAACGGCTTCCAATTTGTGACCCGCTCGTGTGCCACGGCGCGCGAAACCATCAAGCTAGACGACGGGCGTGAAGTGCCGCTGTTCAAGCTGGAAACCTCCAGCGAATCGCACCCGTTCTACACCGGCAAACAAAAAAGCGTGGATAACATGGGCGGGCGCGTTGAGCGCTTTCGCAACCGCTACGCACGCGGCGCCAAGTAAGCCAGCCTCATGCTGGCCTCGCTGCCGCCTTGGCGCGGTGGCGCATTCAAGCCGGCAGCCGCCGGCTTTTTTGTTTGCCTCTCTCGTGTATGAACGCTTCTCGCCCCGCCCTCGTTAGTCAGGCCAACGCCATCGCGCTACCGCGCTGGCTTTTGCTGCTGGGGGTGGGCGTTTACGCCTTGGCCGGGCTGCTGGGGCGGGCCCCGTGGCGCCCCGACGAGGGCGCGGCTTATGGTGTGATGCGAGCGCTGGCCGCGGGCGAGACCAACTGGCTGACCCCAACCCTGTTTGGCATGGCCGCCGACCCCACGGCGCTGCTACCTTATTGGCTTGGCGCGTGGTCGGTGCAGGCCTTGCCGTGGCTCAACCCCGTCACCGCCACGCGCGTGCCATTTGTGTTGTTGTTGTGCGTTGCAGCCTGGGCCGTTTGGCGTGCGACCTATCTGGCCGCACAAAGCCAGGCGCTGCAGCCCGTGCCGTTTGCCTTTGGCGGACAAGCCGCGCCCCAGGCTTACGGCAAAGCGTTGGCCGATGGCTCGGTGTTGGCCCTGGTTGCTGCGCTTGGCATGGCACCCAGCAGCCATGAGGGCAACGCCGCGGCCGTGCAACTGGCGGCGGTGGCCCTATCCATGGCTGGGGCGCTGGGTATGTTGCTGCCAAGGGCAGCGCCACACCACCCCAGGGGGCACCTCGCGCTGTGGCTGATTGGGCTGGGCGCTTTGTCCACCAGCGGCGGCGGTTGGCTGGCCTTCGGATTGCCGCTGATTCTGTTCACCGCGCTGCGCTGGGGGCACCCCGAGTGGCTAGGTGACCACGCCAAGCCCAACCCAACCCCCGCCAAGCGTGCCGTGTGGCTGGGCTTGCTGCTGTCCGTGGGGCTGATCTTGGCGCTTGAGCTATGGCGTGGCCTGGCCTGGGCACCCGCCCAAGTGTGGGCCAGTCCATCGGCCTGGCTACGCGAGCTGGGCTGGTTTTTGTGGCCCACCTGGCCCCTGCTGCTATGGACAGCGTGGGTGTGGCGGCGCCAGTGGCGTACCCGCCCGTTGTTGCTCGCTGGCCTATGGTTGGCGTGGACGTTGCTGCCAAGCCTGGTCACGGTGGGGCCGCGTCTGCTCGCCCCCACGCTGCCGGTGGCGGCCATGCTGGCCGCCTTGGCTTTGCCCACGCTGCGGCGCGGATTAAGTGCCTTAATCGATTGGTTTGCTGTGGCTTTTTTCACGGGCAGCGCGTTTGTGCTGTGGCTTTACTGGGCCGCCATGACCTTTGGCCAACCCCATGCCGCGGCGCAAACCGTGGCACGTTTGGCGCCCGGCTTTGCCCCCGAACTGGACTGGCAACTGGTGCTGCCCGCGTTGGCCGTCACGCTGGCGTGGTTTGGCGCCATTGGGTGGCGGGTGCGCCACTACTCGCCCGCGTTGTGGCGGGGTCTGGCGCTTTCGGCCGCCGGGGCCGTAACCAGCTGGACGTTACTCATGACGCTGTGGCTGCCCCTGCTTAACCACGGATTGGGATACCAAAAAGCCGCGCAGCGTGTGGCCAGTCACTGGAGCGGCCAGCGCGGCTGCCTGGATGCCACCGAACTGGAGCCTACCGCCCTGGCGGCGCTGCGCTTTGATGCCCAACTTGACGTTCTCACCGGTCGCGCCGCGCTGCAGTGCCCGGTTCAGCTGATTGCCCAGGCCGCCGACGACCCCGACCCAGACACCACCGACGGTTGGCGCGTGCTCGACCGCTTTGCGCCCATCAATCCGCGCGTGATGCAGTGGACACTTTGGCAGCGGCCAACAAACTGACCGGCGCCTGTGCTCGAACCCGGCGCGGCGGCAGGTACAACGCAAAGCGCGAACCCTTGCCCAACTGGCTGCGAATGCGCACCTCGCCACCGTGCCGTTGCACCACGTGCTTGACAATGGCCAAACCCAACCCCGTGCCGCCGGTCTCGCGCGAGCGGCTTTGGTCAACCCGATAAAAGCGCTCCGTCAGGTGCGGAATATGCTCTGGGGCAATGCCCACGCCAGAGTCCTGCACGTAAAACTCGGCCCCACCATCGGGCATGGCACGCCAACCTGCGGCAATTTGCCCGTCGGACGGGGTGTAGCGTACGGCATTGGAGAGCAAATTCGTCATTGCACTGCGCCACTCCGAGGGCTGAATCGCCAACTCCAGCTGCGCCGGCACGTCGCCCACAATGCGCTGGGTGGTGTGCCCCAGCACCGCGGCCAACGAGCGCGCGTCGTTGAGCACCTCATCAAACAGGGTCGAGGCCGGTTGCCACTCGCCAATGCTGGGCAGGGGGCTACCCTCGAGCTTGGACAACGTGAGCAAATCCGTCACCAAGGTATCCATGCGCGAGGCCTGCTGCGCAATCAACGTTAGGTAGCGCTGCTGCTCATCCTTAGACAAGTCGAATTGCTGTAAGGTTTCAATAAAGCCACGTACCACCGTCAGTGGCGTGCGAATTTCGTGCGACACATTGGCAATGAAATTGCGGCGCATGCGCTCACTGCGCTTGAGCACCGTAATATCTCGGCTTAACAACAACAAGCGCCCTTCACCATAACGCCGTACGCGCAAAATCAAGGTCATGTCGCCACGCCCTCGGCTGGCACCGGCGTCGATTTCAATTTCGGTGTCAAACCGCCCCAGCCGAAAATGCTCGGCAAACACCGGATGACGCACCAAGTTTTGCACATACTGCAATCGGTCACGTTGCACGTCAATGCCAAAGTGCTCCATGGCCGCTGGGTTGCACCACTCAATGCGGCCGTCGCCCAACAGCAAGGTGATGCCGTTGGGTGAGGCCTCAATGGCTTGCAAAAACTCGTGCAAGCGAGTGGCGTGGTCTGCGGCCATGCCGTCTTTTTGCACAAATCGTTTGTGCACACGCTCCATCACCTCGCCCTCAAAGCCACCCACCTCGGGCGGCTCCTTCCCATCTTCGCCGCGCAACCACGTAATTACGCCCAGCCGCCGGGTGTTGTCCCACACCAGCCACAGCAGCGCCGCAAAGGCTGCGCCTAGGCCACCCCATGCGCTGTGCTGGCCAAACGCCTGCGCCGCGGTTGCGCCCACCGCCACCAAGCACACCAGTGCCAGGGCACGCATCAGGCACCGCCCCCGTGTGGCTTACACAAACGGTAACCCGCTCCGCGCACGGTCTCTACCATGGAGGCTGCCGGACCCAGGGCCGCGCGCAGGCGTTTGATGTGCACGTCCACCGTGCGGTCTTCAACAAAGCTTTGGTCGCCCCACACGTGGCTGAGCAAACTGGCGCGACTGTGCACGCGCTCGGGCTGGCGCATCAAGTGCGACAGCAGCCGAAACTCGGTTGGCCCCAGATGAATGCGCTGGCCGTCATGGCTGACGCGGTGGGTGTCGGTATCGAGCTGCAAGCGCCCCAGCTGCAGCACCTGCATGGCCACGGCGCTGCCCTGACGGCGGCGCAGCACGGCACGCAAGCGCGCGGCCAACTCGGCCGGCGAAAACGGCTTGGTGATGTAATCATCGGCACCACCCTCAAACCCCGCAAGCTTGTCGGCCTCCTCGCTGCGCGCCGTGAGCATGACAATAGGCAATTCGCGGGTGGTGGGCTCGGCCCGCAGGCGGCGCAAAAAGCTCTCACCGCTCTCTCCGGGCAGCATCCAATCCAGCAGCACCACGTCGGGTAAGTCCGCCTGCAACGCACGTCTTGCCTCCACCGCGTCGCGCGCCAACGCCGGGGCAAAACCCTGGTGCCGCAGACTCGTGGCAATCAACTCGGCAATCGCGGCCTCGTCCTCCACCACCAGCACCTTGGGTGCGGCCTCCATGGTCACGGCTTGACCAACGACTCCACCCGGTCCAACGAGGCGTGCCGCACGTCCTGCCCCTTAACCACGTAAATGGTGGACTCGGCGAGGTTTTTGGCGTGATCGCCAATGCGCTCAACCGCCTTGGCCACAAACAACATGTC
>JALRBF010000067.1 GCA_023262365.1 Burkholderiaceae bacterium | reverse complement strand
AGCCACGACGTGATGCTGTTTAGTGACGGCGGCAAGGCCGTACGCTTTGACGAAAACGACGTACGCGCCATGGGCCGCAACGCCCGTGGCGTGCGCGGCATGGCGCTCGAAGAAGGCCAAGCCGTGATTGCCATGCTGGTGGCCGAAGACGAAGAGCAAAGCGTGCTTACCGCCACCCAAAACGGCTACGGCAAACGCACGGCCATGGGCGAGTACACCCGCCATGGCCGGGGCACTAAGGGCATGATTGCCATTCAGCAAAGCGAACGCAACGGCAAGGTGGTGGCAGCTACGCTGGTTAAGCCCGAAGACCAAATCATGCTCATCACCGACCACGGCGTGCTGGTGCGCACCCGGGTGGCCGAGGTGCGCGAGATGGGACGCGCCACGCAAGGCGTGACGCTGATGGCACTGGACGACGGCGCCAAGCTCTCGGGCATGCAACGCATTGCCGACGCGGGTGACGACGCCGGCGAAGACGCGCCCGACGAGACGCAGACGGCCGAGCCCAATTCACCCGAGCCGCCGGCTGCGAGTTAAATGGGGGCAGCGCGGCCGTTTAATTTTTCTGCCGGGCCGGCCACCATGCCGCCCGAGGTGCTGGCGCAAGCCGCCGCTGACATGCTGGATTGGCACGGCCAAGGCATGAGCGTGTTAGAGATGAGCCACCGCGGCGCGGCGTTTGAATCCATCTTGCAGCAGGTACTCAGTGATGTGCGCGAGTTGCTGGCCGTGCCCCCCGAGATGGCCGTGCTTTTGCTGCCTGGCGGCGCCTCGCTGCAAAACAGCGCGGTGCCTCTCAACCTGGCTGCACCCAACGGCACCTCGCGCGGCGACGTGGTGGTGACCGGCCACTGGAGCCAAAAAACGGCTAAAAGCAGCGCCCGGCACGCCGACGTGCATGTGGCCCACCACGGCGGCGCTGATGGCTTTACCCACGTTGCACCCGCCAGCCAGTGGCAGTGGCGCCAAGGTGCCGACTGGCTGCACCTGTGCGGCAACGAGACCATTCACGGCCTTGAATTTGACCAATGGCCCAACTTGGCGGCGCTGGGTTGCCACACCCCGCTGGTGATTGACTGCTCCAGCCACATCGCCTCGCGCCCCATGGATTGGAGCGGCGTGGCAGTGGCGTACGCGGGCACGCAAAAAAACCTGGGCCCCGCGGGCCTTACGCTGGTGCTGGTAAGGCAAGACTGCCTGGACCGCGCCAGCCCGCACTGTCCCGAGGTACTGCATTACGCCGCACAGGCGCAGGCCAACAGCTTGCTTAACACCCCGCCCACCTACAGCATGTACCTGCTGGGGCTGATGCTGCAATGGCTGCGCGACCAAGGCGGCACCCAAGCCATGGCCGAACGCAACGCGCAAAAGGCGCAGCTGCTGTACCGGTGCATTGACGACTCGGCGCTCTACCACAACGCCGTGGACCCGGCGTGGCGCTCGCGCATGAACGTGCCCTTTACCCTGACCCAACCGGGCCTGGACGAGGCGTTTTTGGCCGGAGCCCAAGCCCAGGGGCTGCTCAACCTTAAAGGGCACAAGGCCGTGGGCGGCATGCGTGCCAGCCTGTACAACGCCATGCCACTGGCCGGCGTACAAGCCTTGGTGGCGTACATGCAAGCGTTTGAACAATCACACTAACCCCATCCCTGCGAGGCCACCATGCCCAATTTAAACGAGTTGCGCCAAGCGATTGACCAGGTTGACCAGCAGTTGCTCAACTTGCTCAACCAACGTGCCGCCTTGGCCCAAGAGGTAGGGCAGCTCAAGCACGCCGAGGGCTCGGCGGTGTTTAGGCCCGAGCGCGAAGCCGAGGTCATACGCCGCTTGCAGCAAAGCCCCGCGCTGCAGTTGCAGCCCACCAGCGTGGCGCATATTTGGCGCGAAATCATGTCGGCCTGCCGCGCCCTAGAGGCCAAGCAACGCGTGGCGTATTTGGGCCCCGAGGGTACCTTTAGCCAAGAGGCGGCACTGACGTTTTTTGGCAGCAGCATCGACGAGGTGCCCTGTGCCAGCCTAGACGAGGTGTTTCGCTACACCGCCAGCGGGGGCGCCGACTTTGGCATGGTGCCGCTGGAAAACTCCACCGAGGGCGTCATCACACGGTCACTTGACTTGCTGCTGACCACCCCTGCCCACATGGTGGGCGAAGTAAGTTTGGCGGTGCGGCATCACCTGATGCGCCGCAGCAACGCGCTGGACGGCATTGAGGTGGTGCTGGCGCACCCGCAAGCCTTGGCCCAGTGCCAACAGTGGCTCAGCCAACACCTGCCTGGTGCCGAGCGCCGCGCCGTCAGCAGCAACGCCGAGGGTGCCCGCTTGGTGGCCGAGCACCCAAGCTGGGCGGCCATTGCTGGCGAGCGTGCCGCCTCGCTGTGGGGGCTACACGTGGTGGCCCAAGCCATACAAGACGACAGCCACAACCGCACCCGCTTTGGCGTGATTTGCCTGCCCAGCACCTTGGCGGCGCCGCCGGCCACCGGCAACGACCGCACCAGCTTGGTGGTGTCGGTGCCCAACCGACCGGGCGCGGTGCACGATTTGCTCACGCCACTCAAACGCCACGGGGTGTCCATGACGCGTTTTGAATCGCGCCCCGCGCGCTCGGGGCAGTGGGACTATGTGTTTTACATTGACATCGAAGGTCACCCCTCCAACCCCGAGGTGGCCGCGGCCTTGAGCGACTTGCAAGGCCTGTGCGCGTTTTACAAGGTGCTGGGCACCTTTGCGGCGGCCCCGGCATGATGATTGAGCGCTTGGGCGTGGTGGGCTGCGGCCTCATGGGCGGCTCGTTTGCCTTGGCGGCCCGGGCACACGGTTTGGTGCGCGAGGTGGTGGGCTACAGCCCCAGCGCGTCAACGCGGGCCGCAGCCCTTGCCCACGGCGTGATTGACCGTGCCGTGGACCACGCCAGCGACGCGATGAACCAAGCCGACATGGTGCTGTTGGCCGTACCCGTGGCGGCCACGGCGCATTGCATGGCATTGGCCGAGCAAGCCTTGGCCCCACACGCCCTGCTGATGGACGTGGGCTCAACCAAAGCCGATGTGGTGCAAATGGCCCAACAGCACCTGGGCGCACGCCAGGCCAACTTTGTGCCATGCCACCCGATTGCTGGCAGCGAACGTGCCGGGGTGGCACACGCCCAGGCCAATCTGTACCGCGATCGGCGGGTGATTTTGACCCCCGCCAAGGCCACCGCTTCCGACGCCGTGGCCCACGCCCAAAGCGTGTGGCAGGCGCTGGGCGCGCGCGTCACGCGCATGAGCCCGGCGGCACACGACGCGGCGTTTGCCGCGGTCAGCCACGTGCCGCACCTGCTGGCGTTTGCTTACATGCTGGGCATGATCGGGCAGCCCGAGTTCGACCCCTGGTTACGCTTGGCTGGGCCGGGCTTTGGCGACTTCACACGCATCGCCGCCAGCGACCCCACCCTATGGCGCGACGTGCTGCTGGCCAACCGCACGCAGGTGCTGGCACAAACGCAAGCGTTTGAACAAGCGCTGAGCACCCTTACCCAGTGTTTGGCGCAGCAAAACGCCGACGGCTTGCACCAGCTGCTTTGCCAAGCCCGCGATGCGCGCGGCCAGTGGACGCTGCGTGCCGACTGACGGGTTACCCATGACGTTGACCCACCGCCCCGATTTCATTGACCTGCCGGCCGTTACCCACGCCAGTGGCACGGTGCGGCTACCGGGGTCAAAAAGCATCACCAACCGCGCGCTGCTGCTCGCCGGCCTGTGCCCGCAGCCCACCACCTTGCGCGGTGTGCTCGAGTCAGACGACACCCAGGTGATGCGAGAAGCGCTGCAGCAGCTTGGCGTGGGCGTGCAAAGCCAGGGCACCACATGGCAACTGCAGGGAACCACCACGCCCACGCTGGGCACCGCTGAGGCGCCCCTAAAGATTTTTTTGGGTAACGCCGGCACCGCCATGCGCCCGCTTACGGCGGCCCTGGCCCTGTTGGGTGCGCACGCCGAGCTCAGCGGCGTGCCGCGCATGCACCAGCGCCCCATCGGCGATTTGGTGCAAGCTCTGCAGGCCATGGGCGCGTCGGTGCAAGCCATACAGCAAGACGGCTACCCGCCGCTGCGCGTGGCCTCTGCCCAGATTAACCTGAGCCAACCGGTGCGCGTGCGCGGCGACGTCTCGAGCCAATTTCTTACCGCTTTGCTGATGGCGCTGCCGCTGGCCCGCAGCGCAAGTGACGTGGTGATTGACGTGCAAGGCGAGCTCATCTCTAAGCCCTACGTGGGCATTACCCTAGCCGTGATGCAGGCCTTTGGCGTGACGCTGCACAACGACAACTGGCAACGCTTTGTGCTGCCACGTGGCAGCGTGTACCGTTCACCCGGCACCTTTGATATTGAGCCCGACGCCTCAGCGGCAAGCTACTTTTTGGCGCTGGGCGCGCTGGCGGCTAGCCCCAGCCAACCGCTGTGCATCCAAGGCCTGGGTGAAGACGCCTTGCAAGGGGACATTCGCTTCATTGACGCGGTGCGCGCCATGGGCGCTCAGGTGCAAGCCACGGCGCATGGGCTTGCGGTGTGGCGCGACGCGTGGCCGCTGCGAGCCCTCACCCTAGACTGCACCGCCATACCCGACGCCGCCATGACCCTGGTGCCCATGGCCATGCTGGCCGATGGCCCGAGCACGCTTACCGGTATTGGCAGTTGGCGCGTCAAAGAAACCGACCGCATCGCCGCCATGGCCAACGAGGCGCGCGCGCTGGGGGCCACGGTGGCGCACGGCGAGGACTGGCTGCGCATCGACCCGGTGCCGCCTGGCCAGTGGCAACGCGCGGCCATCCACACCTACGACGACCACCGCGTGGCCATGTGCTTTGCCCTGGCCGCGTGCAACCCCGACCGGCTTGGCCTGCGCCTGCTTGACCCGGCGTGCGTGGGCAAAACGTTTCCTAACTTTTTTTCTACTTGGTTTGATGTGGCCCATTCGGCCCCGGGCAGCGCACCAGTGATTTGCATTGACGGCCCCTCGGCCTCGGGCAAAG
>JALRBF010000370.1 GCA_023262365.1 Burkholderiaceae bacterium | reverse complement strand
CACTGGCTTGGGTGTCGTCGTCGGCGTCTTGACGTAGGCTGTGCCGCAGCGAACGCAAATTAAAAAACAATTTACGCTGGGCTTTGGTGGTAGCCACTTTGACCATGCGCCAATTGCGCACAATGAATTCGTGGATTTCGGCCTTAATCCAGTGCATGGCGTAGGTCACTAAGCGCGTGCCGTGCGACGGGTCAAAGCGGCGCACCGCTTTCATCAGGCCCACGTTGCCCTCTTGAATCAGGTCGGCCTGCGCCAAGCCGTAACCGGCGTACTGCCGCGCAATGGCCACCACCACCCGCAAGTGCGACAGCACCAAGCGGCTGGCGGCTTGTAGGTCGTTTTGTTTACGCAAGCGCTCGGCGCAGTCGCGCTCCTCGTCGGCGCTGAGTAGCGGCAGGGCCTGAACGGCACGAATGTAGGCCTGTAAATCACCCAGCGGGGGCACCACCGCCCATGGGTTGGAAGGCGCCAGTGCCGCTTGGGGTTTGAGTGCAATTGCCTGCATGCTCTTACTCCTTAGCAACTAACTACGCTTTAGTTTAGCACTCGATGGTCACGAGTGCTAAAACACCCATTGGATTAGGGTTTTCCCCTGTTTGGGTTAAGGTTGGCGTGCTTTGGCTTTAACCAAGACATCAATGAAGCGCCGCAACTGACGCTGCTGACGCAGCCAGGCCAAGCGGCTGAGTGCAAAAACTTTGCCTGCGTTGCCCATGAGGCGGCGGTCGCCGGTGTTGAGCCGAATGCGCGAGGCCGGCGCGGTGCGCGGTGGCACCAGGGCCTGCTGACGCACCAAAGCGGGCAGGTTGTGCGCCAGCGTCTCGCCCTGCATGCTTACGGTGTCGTTGAGCGGGCGTTCACCTGAGGCCAGCGCACCCAGGCTGTGGCCAGTGGCAAACAGGCTGGGGTGCGACACCGACTGGCCGTGGCCGTTGGTGGCGAAAAAACCTTTATCGTCCAGCATGGCACCGCTGTGCTTCACCCAGGGGGCGGGCTGGTGCGGCGTGCTCACCAGTGGCAAGTCGCATTGCAAGCGCAGCCCAGTGTCCAAATAAATTTGGCCGTCATCCACCGCCACGCAGCGCTGCGCGATGCAGTGAATGCCGCGCTGCGCCAAGAGTTTGTGGGCTTGCTTTTGCAAGCGCGCGGGGTAACCCCAAAGCAAACCGTCGCGGCCGCTCACCAGCGTCACCGTGCTCGACGCGCCCAGTTGGCGCATTTTGATCTCTACGGCCAACGCCATTTCGACGGCAAGGGTGTCGCTGCCCACCACCGCAAGGTGTACCGTGCGTTGGTTGGCCAGGTTTTCAACCTGTGGCCACAGCTGAGCAAACGAATCCAGCGGCCGCATGGGCAGCACCCGGCCACGCGCGCCCGGCAGCAGGTCTTCTAGGGTAGAGACGTCCACGCTGGTGCCGGTGTCTATGCTTACTACGTCGTATGACAAGTCGCTAAAGCTGGCGTTGTTGTGCCGTACCAGCCGGCGGTTGGCGTCTAGCCCTGTGCATCGGCCTTGTATCCATTGCACCCCCAGCGTTTGCAGGGTCGCATCCAGCGGCACGCGGCAATCCTCGAGGCTTAGGTGACCGGCCACCCAGTCGGCAATTAGGTAGCCGGTGATGGGTGACAAATGTGGCGTGAGCAGCGTGAGGGTCAGGTCGCTGGGCCGCCGCTCAAGCCAGCGCGCCAGCGTGTATATGTGCGTGGGGCCAGCACCTAGCAGCAGCACGTGGGGTTTGGTGGCGCTCATGGCTGTGCCTCGGAGCCATCGAGCAAGGCGAGGGCAAAGGACTTGGCATCGAATCGGTTCAGGTCGTGCAAGCCCTCGCCCACCCCCACAAACAACACCGGAATCGGGTGTTGCTCGGCCAAGGCGAGCAAGATGCCGCCCTTGGCGGTGCCATCGAGTTTAGTCACGATAAGACCGGTCAGGCCCAAGGCCTGGTCAAACGCCTTGACTTGGGCCAAGGCGTTTTGGCCGTTGGTGCCGTCCAGTACCAGCCAAACCTCGTGCGGGGCCTCGGGCAGCGCCTTGCCCATGACGCGCCGGATTTTGGCCAACTCGTCCATGAGGTGCAGCTGCGTAGGTAAGCGCCCCGCGGTGTCCACCATCACCAAATCGCAGCCTCGGGCGCGCCCGGCTTGCACCGCGTCAAACGCCACCGAGGCCGGGTCGGCCCCGGCTTGCCCCACGGTTTGTACCTGGTTGCGTTCGGCCCACGTCAGCAACTGCTCGCGCGCGGCGGCGCGAAACGTGTCGCCGGCAGCCAACAGCACGCTGGCACCTTGGTCGCTTAAATGTTTGGCCAGTTTGCCAATGGTGGTGGTTTTGCCCGCGCCGTTCACGCCGCACACCATGATCACAGTTGGTGTGTGCTCGCTTACTTCAAGTGTCTTTTGTAGCGGCAGCAGGGCTTGGTAAATCAGCTCAATGAGCTCGGCGCGCAAGGCCTGGGGTTGGTCCATGCGTTGGGCCCGGGCACGTTGGCGTAGCCGCGCAATCAGGCCCTGGCTGGCCGGTACCCCGGCGTCGGCCGACAGTAGGGCGTCTTCGAGCGATTCGAACCAGCTGTCATCGGCGCGGGTGGCGCCAAACAAGCGGGCCAGGCCCGTGCCGGAGCGGCTTAGGCCGCGGCGCAGTCGGCCCATCCAGCCGCTGGCGGCTTCGGTGGGCACTTCGGTAAGCGCTTCGGTGGGGGAGGGGTCGCTGCGGCTTTTGCGCTTGAACAGGCCAAACATGAAATTCCTAGAATAGGTGCATTGTATGAAACCCACCGCCACACCCGTTGCCGCCAAACGCCATGCCCAGGGACGGGTGCGTGTGGTGGGGGGCGCGTTTCGTGGCCGGGTACTGGCCGTGCCCGATGTGCCCGGCCTGCGCCCCACCCCAGACCGGGTGCGCGAAACCTTGTTTAACTGGCTGGGGCAGCGTGTGGACGGCTGGCACTGTCTGGATGCGTTTGCCGGCAGCGGCGCGCTGGGTCTGGAGGCGGCCTCGCGCGGCGCGGCGCGGGTGTGGCTGGTGGAGTCGCACCCAGCGGCCAAGCGGCTGCTGCAACAAGCGGTGCAGGCCTTGCCCGCGCCACAGGCGAAGGTGGTGGTCGCAGACGCGGCGCGGGTGCTGGCCGACCAAGCCGGCGCCGGGTGGGATTTGGTGCTGCTTGACCCGCCGTTTGACGTGGCCGCGGCCACCGCCCAACGCTACGAGCGACTTGCCGCGGGCGCCGCGGCCGAGCATGGGTGGATTTACCGCGAATCGCCCCAGCCTGCCCAGCCGCCGCCGGGGTGGCAGGTGTGGCGCCAAGGCCGTGCCGGCGCCGTGAACTTTGCGCTGTGGCGGCGTATCATCAAGCCATGAGCGCAACGCATTCTCCCCGGGTGGCGGTATTTGCTGGCACCTTTGACCCCATCACGTTGGGGCACGAAGACGTGATTCGCCGCGGCGCCATGTTGTTTGACCGGTTGCTGGTGGCCGTGGCCAGCGGGCACCACAAGTCGCCCCGCCTGCCGCTGGCGCGGCGCATGGCGCTGTGCCAAGAGGTGCTGGGCGAGCTGCCGGGTGTGGAGGTGGTGGCCTTTGACGGCTTGCTGGTGGATTGTTGCCGCCAGCACGGCGCCGGCGTGATGCTGCGCAGCGCCCGCCACGCCTCAGATTTTGACTACGAGGCCCAGCTGGCGGCCATGAACCGCAAGTTGTTGCCGCCGGTGCAAACCGTGATGCTGCTGCCCGAGGGCTCGCTGCAATGCATCTCGAGCACCTTGGTGCGCGAAATATCAGCCTTGGGCGGGGCCCTTGATGGGTTGGTGTCTCCGGCCGTCGTGCGTGCCTTGAGCGAATCGGCGTAACCCGGCCATGGCGCTAACCATCACCGAGGCCTGCATCAATTGCGACGTGTGCGAGCCGGTTTGTCCCAACCAGGCCATTAGCATGGGGCCCTTGGTGTACCACATCGACCCCGACCGCTGCACCGAATGCGTGGGCCACTTTGACGAGCCCCAGTGCGTGAGCCTGTGCCCAGTGGACTGCATTCCGCCCCACCCGCAACACCGCGAAACGCGCGAGCAGTTGTTGGCCAAACTGCTGCGCCTGCAAGCCGGCGCTTAACCCACGGCCGGTGGGGTAGTGTGCAGTGCGGTGGTGGCGCGTGTCATGTGCCCCTGGCGCAAGTCATCCAAACTCTCTAGGCTGCGAGCAATCGCCTGTTGTATCGCTTCGCGCTGCGCGGTGGGAGGCTTTTGCAGCACCCAAGCAATTACGGCCTCGCGTTGGCCGGGGTGGCCAATGCCCAGACGCAGCCGCCAGTAGTTGGGGTCGCCCAGTTGGGCATGAATGTCGCGCAAGCCGTTGTGCCCGGCGTGGCCGCCGCCGCACTTGAGCCTGAGCGCGCCCGGGGACAGGTCAAGTTCGTCGTGCGCCACCAAAATGGCCTGGGCAGGAATTTTGTAAAAGCGGGCCAAGGCCGCGACGGCCCGCCCGCTGTGGTTCATAAAGGTTTGCGGCTTGAGCAGCCAAAGCGCCTCGTCGCCCTGGCCCACCTTGGCCACCTCGCCTTGCAAGCTACGCTGTGGCTGCAGCGTCGCGCCAAGCCGATCGGCCACGGCGTCCAGCCAGTCAAAGCCGGCGTTGTGCCGGGTGTGATGGTATTGGGGGCCGGGGTTACCCAGCCCCACCAGCAATCGCAGCACCGGCGTGGTGGCTTATTTGCCCTTTTTGCCCTTGTCGGCTTCTTCGGCCGGTGCCGCCGCAGCCGCGGCGTCCACAATGACTTCTTCTTTGGGCTCCACCACCGTGGCCAGGGTCGCGTCGCCACGGCCGTGGGTAACCACTTTGATGCCAGCGTCCAGCTTGAGCTCGCTTGCGTGCACCGACTGGCCTTTGGTGAGATGACCCAGGTCAACCGAAATGAACTCGGGCAGGTTGGTGGCCAAGCACTCAATCTCGATTTCGTTGGTGACGTGGTTGATTAGGCATTTGTCGGTTTTGACCGCAGGCGATTCGGCTTCGTTGACGAAGTGCAACGGCACACGCTTGCGCAGGCGGGTACGCTCGTCCACGCGCTGAAAGTCCACGTGCAGCACCTGCTGCTTAAACGGGTGGTACTGCACATCGCGCAGGAGCACTTTTTCGGTTTTGCCGTCGAGTTCCATGTCCAGAATCGACGAGTGAAAGGCTTCTTTTTGTAGCGCAAACCACAGGGCGTTGTGGTCGAGCTCGATGGTGGCCGGCTCGGTGGCTCCGCCAAATACAATCCCCGGGGCGCGGCCCGTGTGACGCAGACGGCGGCTCGCACCCGTACCCTGCTTGCTTCGCGCAAAGGCGACAAATTTCATGACTCACTCCTAAATGAGGGGCTCCGCGACCAGAGCGCCTCCAGACAACAAACCACCCACGCATGGCGCAGGTGGCACACATGCTGCCAAGCAAGGCCTTAAAACAGGTTTTCTTGCTCGGCAAACAACCGCATCACCGACTCGCCCGAGGCGATTCGGGCAATGGTTTCGGCCACCAAAGGGGCCACCGAGAGTTGGCGAATTTTTGAACACGCCAGCGCCTGGGGCGACAGCGGAATGGTGTCGGTGACCACCACCTCGTCAAGCGCGCCGCTTTGGCTGATACGCTCGATGGCGGGGCCCGAGAAAATGGGGTGGGTACAGTAGGCAAACACCTGCTTGGCACCGCGCTCCTTAAGCACTTCGGCGGCCTTAACCAGCGTGCCGGCGGTGTCTACCATGTCGTCCATGATGACGCAGTTGTGTCCCTCAATGTCGCCGATGACGTGCATGACCTCGGAGACATTGGCGCGCGGGCGACGTATTGGTCGCGATATCGTCGTCGGGCAACAGCGCCAACATCGTCAATGCGGTCGCGGCGGCGAA
>JALRBF010000331.1 GCA_023262365.1 Burkholderiaceae bacterium | reverse complement strand
GCGTATGCACCAGTTTAGGTCGCGCGCCAGCACGGCTTGCTTTTGCTCCTCGGTCATGTCCCACTCGTCTAGGTAGGCGCGCTCGTCGGCTTTAAAGCGTTCACGGTTGTCTGCCGTCATCAAACTCATGCAAAACTGGTTGAGCCAATAGCCTTTGCGGCTTTGCTCGGCATCAAAAATGATGGTGCCCGGTACATCGAGGTAGGGTTTATCGAGAGCCATTCAGCATTCCTCCGGCCAGTACAGGCGCATGGGGTTGTCCACCAGCAAGCGCCGTTGCAAATCGGCCGTGGGCGCGATGTGCGGAATAAAGTCCACCAGCAAGCCGTCGTCGGGCATGTGGCTTTTCAGGTTGGGGTGCGGCCAGTCGGTGCCCCACAGCACGCGGTCGGCAAAGCGCTCAACCAACACTCGGGCAAAGGGCACCACGTCGGCGTAGGCTTGGCGTTGTCCGTTGAGCGCAAAGGGGCCGGCCACGCTGAGCCGCTCGGGGCAAGTTACCTTGCTCCACACGTTGGGGTGTTCGTCCATGAAGCGCACAAAGCGCGCAAACTCGGGGCCATCCACGGGTTGCGTCACGTCGGGGCGGCCCATGTGGTCCACCACCACGGTGGTGGGAATGGCGGTAAAAAAGTCCCACAACTCGGGCAAATCAACCGCCTCAAAGTACACCACCACGTGCCAGCCCAGCGGGGCAATGCGCTGGGCAATTTCCAGCAGCTCGTCTTTGGGGGTGAAGTCAACCAAGCGCTTAACAAAGTTAAAGCGCACGCCGCGCACGCCGGCGGCGTGCAAGCGTTGCAGTTCGGCGTCGCTTACCCCGCGGCGCACCGTGGCCACGCCGCGTGCGGCCTCGCGGGCGGCTTGCAGCGCGTCAACCAAGGCGTCGTTGTTGTCGCCATGGCAGGTGGCTTGCACCACCACGTTGCGCGCAAAGCCCAGGTGGTCGCGCAAAGCAAACAGCTGCGCCTTGCTGGCGTCGCACGGCGTGTACTTGCGCTCGGGTGCGTAGCCAAACGTATGGCCTGGGCCAAACACGTGGCAGTGCGCGTCCACGCTGCCCGCAGGCAGCACGAACTGCGGCTTGCTCGGGCCGTCGTACCAGTCCAGCCAGCCTGGTGTTTTTTCAAATCCGCCGGTGGTGGGTTTGCTCATGCGGCCTCCGGCGGGGTGGTGTCAAGGTAGCGCAAGCCAGCCTTGGCCAAGGGCTCACGCATGTTGTACATGTCCAGGCCCAGCACACCGGCGGCCAACTGCTCGCGCTTGGCGCCTTCGTTAGCCTCGCGCGCGCGCGCCGCCTCAAGCGTGGCGGCCACCTTGGCGCGGGGTACCACCACCACGCCATCGTCGTCGGCCACCACGGCATCGCCCGGGCGCACCCACATGCCGGCGCATACCACCGGAATATTGACCGAGCCCAACGTGGCTTTGATGGTGCCCTTGGCGCTGATGTGTTTGCTCCACACCGGAAACTGCATTTCGGTCAGCGTTTTCACGTCGCGCACACCGGCGTCAATAATGAGCGCCCGTGCGCCACGCGCTTGAAAGCTGGTGGCCAGCAGGTCGCCAAAAAAGCCGTCGCTGCACTCGGCGCTCAGGGCGGCCACCACCACGTCACCGGGCTGAATTTGCTCGGCCACCACGTGCATCATCCAGTTGTCGCCCGGGTGTAGCAGCACGGTCACGGCGGTTCCCGAAACTTGTGCCCCCGCGTAAATCGGCCGCATGTCGGGCTTCATTAAACCCACGCGGCCCATGGCCTCGTGTACGGTGGCGCTGCCCAAAGCCGCCAGCGCGGCGGTGGCTTGTGCGTCGGCACGCGTAATGTGGCGGTACACCACACCCAGTTCAAACATGGTTCACTCCTTGGTTTAGCGGCCTTGGGCCTTGAGTTTGGCGTCCAGGCGCGAGAACACGCGGCGCGCGTTGCCCTCAAACACCATGAAGCGTTGCTCGGGGCTGAGGTTGGGCGTGGCCAAGATGTAGCGCTTGGTGTCGTCGTAGTAATGGCCGGTTTGCGGGTCAACACCGCGCACCGCGCCAATCATCTCAGAGGCAAACAGAATGTTTTGCACCGGCATCACCTCGGTGAGCAAGTTGATGCCGGGTTGGTGGTACACGCAGGTGTCAAAAAAGATGTTGTTGAGCACGTGCTCTTGCAGCAGCGGCTTTTTCATCTCTTGCGCCAAACCCCTAAAGCGCCCCCAGTGATAGGGCACGGCACCGCCGCCGTGTGGAATCAAAAACTTAAGCGTGGGAAAGTCTTTAAACAAATCGCCTTGAATGCACTGCATAAACGCGGTGGTATCGGCGTTTAAGTAATGCGCCCCGGTGGTATGAAAACACGCGTTGCAGCTGGTGCTGACGTGAATCATGGCCGGAATGTCGTACTCCACCATTTTTTCGTAAATGGGGTACCAATGCCGGTCGGTTAAAGGCGGGCTGCTCCAGTGGCCGCCCGAGGGGTCGGGGTTAAGGTTAATGCCCACAAAGCCGTAGTCACGCACGCATTTGTCAATTTCGGCCACGCAGGTGGCCGGGTCTACACCGGGTGACTGCGGCAGCATGCCCGCGCCAATGAATTCGTTGGGAAACAACTGCGCCACGCGTGCGCACAATTCGTTGCAAATGGCCGCCCAGGTGGCCGAGGTTTCCAGCGTGCCGATGTGATGCGCCATAAACGACGCGCGCGGACTAAAAATGGTGATGTCGCTGCCGCGCTCGCGCATTTTGGCCAGCTGGTTTGTCTCTATGCTCTCGCGTATTTCGTCGTCGCTGATGCGCAGCGCCTTGGGGTCGGCCTGCACCGAGGGGTCGGTGAGGGCGGCAATTTGCAAATCACGCCAGGCCCCCAGCGCCGCTGGCGCAGTGGTGTAGTGGCCGTGTACGTCAATAACCAGCGGGTCGCGATTCATGGGGTCAGTCTCCTAGTTTGCGGCGTTCATGCCGTGCCGCTGCAACACATCGTGGTGCGTGGGTTGCACCAAAAAATTCAGCCACGCCTGCGCCGCCTCGGGCTGCTTGCAGGTGCGGGCCACCGCCGCCGAAAAAATGGTGGTAACGGCTACCGCCGCCGGCAGGTTGCCCAGCACGCGCACGCCCGGCACGCCCATCAGTTCGCTGCGTTGCTGAAAGCCCAGCGCAATGCGGCCCTGGGCCACCCACTGCGCCACCGGCACACCGGGGGGCGGCACCACCAGTTTGGGTGCCACCAATTCGGTTAACCCCCAGCGCGCAAACAACGCGGCCAGCGCCTGGCCACTGGGCCCAGTGGAGTAGCCCAAGGTGGGGGCCGCACGCACGGCCTCGCGCAGTGCGTCTTCGCTGTCAATGGCCGGTGCGGCGGCGTGCTCGGCCACCGCCACCGCCGTGGGTGATGCCACCACCGGCACCAAGGTGTGGGCCAGCACGTGGCCTTGCTGCGCCAAGCCCTGCATGGCGCCCTCGCCCAGGGCCACCCAGTCAAACGCCTGGCCAGCGGCCACGCGCTTGGCCGCGTCCACGCCGCCCACCGATTCCACCTGCACCTGCACGCCGCCTTGCGCCGCGTAAGCCGCTGCCCATTCGGCCAACACGTGCCGTGTGGCCATGGATGAAATGCCGTGCAGTTCGGTGGTCATGCCTGAATTGTCGCCCCCACCCCTTCCATGCCACCAGCCCACTACCCGCCTATCTGTTATGCGAAAATAGCATAACTGATGCGGACAGATGGTGGTACGTCACCCATGGATTTGAAGCAACTCACCTGCTTTGTGCGTGTGGCCGAGCTGGGCAGCTTTACCCGCGCGGCGCAGGCGCTGGACATGACCCAGCCCCAGCTCTCGCGCCACGTGCGGGCGCTGGAGACGCGGCTACGCCAGCCGTTGCTGCGCCGCCATGGCCGGGGCGCCGAGCCCACGCCCGGCGGCCTGAGGTTGCTTGAGCACGCGCGGGCTATCTTGCACCAAATGGCGCGCGCCGAAGAGGACATGCTGCACCAACTGAATGCCGCGGCCGGCGGCCAAGTGGCCCTGGGCCTGCCGCCCAGCGTGGCGCGGGTGCTGGCCGTGCCGCTGATGCGCGCGTTTGCCCAAGCCGTGCCCGAGGGGCGCCTTTCAATCTCTGAGGGCTTGTCGCAAGCGCTGGTGCAAGAGGTGGTGCAAGGCCGGCTGGACTTGGCCGTGCTGTACGCCCCACGCCCGCAGCCCTCGCTGCTGCTCGAGGCGCTGACCAACGAAGAGCTGATGCTGGTTGGCCAGCGGCCGCCCGGTTTGGCCGAAGACCCCCCACCCGGCCCCATTACCCTACCCGCCTTGGCACACACGCCGCTGGTGGTGCCGCGCCAACCCAACGCGGTGCGCGCCTGCGTGGAATCGGCGCTGGCCGCCCAACGCCTGCGCCCGCACATTGCGCTAGAAATTGACGGTGTAGCCGCCACCCTCGACTTGGTGGCCGACGGTGCCGGCTGCGCGGTGCTGTCGCGTCACGCGGTGCTGCGCTCGCCCCGGCCATGGGCGTACACCATGCGGCGCATTGGCAGCCAAGGCTTGCGCATTGCGCTGTCGGTGGCTCGTAGCGCCTCGCACCCCAGCAGCGCGGCACAGCGCGCGGCGCTGCGGGTGCTGCAAAGCACCGCCGCACGGGTGCTGGCCGACTAAGCCTTGCGTTGC
>JALRBF010000319.1 GCA_023262365.1 Burkholderiaceae bacterium | reverse complement strand
TTAAAACGCTGTTGGTGCGCACCTATGCCGGCGCCATTGCCCGAGCCAGCGACATGCAATGGGTGGTTTTTCCCACGCGTGACCGCAGCGCCACCGACGTGGTGGTGCGCTCTGAGCTGCGGCCCACCAAGGGCGAGACGTTGACACTGGCCTACCGGCTCAGTTGGGAGGAGGGCTCGGGCTGGAAAATTTACGACCTCAACGTGTTGGGCATTTGGCTGGTTGAGGTGTACCGTGGCCAATTTGCGCGCCCCCTGGCCGACGGCGGCGTGGCTGCGCTCATTAACGCCTTGGAGCAGCTCAACCAGCGCGCCCAGTCGGCGCGCTAGGGTTTTGCCACGTTCTGCCATGCAGCTGCCCCCTGAGGTTACGCACCAAAACGTTGCCGCGCTGTACGCCGCCACCACCAAGGCGGGGGCCGCGTTGCAGCAGGTCAACGCCAGCGCCTTGCAGCGGTTTGACAGCAGCGTACTGGCCTTGCTGCTGCAAGCCGCGCGCGTGGCTGGGCCCGATGCCCAGCCCCTGCGCGTGGTGGGCGCGCCAGCGGCGCTGCGTGCGCTGGCCCACGCGTATGGCATCGCCGCATGCTGGGATTGGGCCGACGCTTAAAATGCGTCGCTTATGCCCGCCATACAGTTTGACCGCGTCAGCAAAACCTACCCCAGCACCCGAGGTCAGCTCCAGGCGCTTAGCCAGGTTACCTTTGACATTGAAGAGGGTGAGTTTTTTGGCTTGCTTGGCCCCAACGGCGCGGGCAAAACCACATTAATCAGCGTCTTGGCTGGACTAGCCCGTGCCACCCACGGCCGTGTGCGGGTGCTGGGCCACGACGTGGTGGACGACTTTGCCCAGGCCAGACGGCTGCTGGGCGTGGTGCCGCAAGAACTGGTGTTTGACCCATTCTTTAGCGTGCACGAAACGCTGCGCATTCAGTCGGGCTACTTTGGCCTGCGGCGCAACGGCAGCTGGATAGACGAATTGCTCGAAGGCTTGGGGCTGGCCGATAAAGCCGGGGCCAATATGCGCCAGCTCTCAGGTGGCATGAAGCGGCGGGTGCTGGTGGCGCAGGCGCTGGTGCACAAACCTCGCGTGATTGTGCTCGACGAGCCCACCGCCGGGGTGGACGTGGAATTAAGGCAAACGCTGTGGCAGTTTGTGGCCAAACTCAATCAAGCCGGCAGCACGGTGTTGTTAACCACCCACTACCTCGAAGAGGCCGAGGCCTTGTGTGGGCGCCTGGCCATGCTCAAGCAAGGGCAGGTGGTGGCCTTGGCGCGCACCGCCGATTTGTTGCAACGTGCCTCCTCCAGCGTGTTGCGCTTTAAGCTCGAAACCCCGCTGCCCGCGGCGCTGGCGGCAACGGCCCGGGTCACGGGGCGCGTGGTGCAGCTGCCCGCGCCCAGTGCGCAAGCGGTGGAAGAAATTCTTGCCACGGTGCGTGCCGCCGGCGGGGTGGCCGAACAAGTCGAAATACGCCCAGCTGACTTGGAAGACGTGTTCCTGCAGGTCATGGAGCAGCGCGAATGAGCGGCTGGGTGACGTTGTTTTTGAAAGAAGTCAAGCGCTTTTGGCGCGTGAGCTTTCAAACCGTGGCCGCCCCCGTGTTAACGGCGTGCTTGTACATGCTTATCTTTAGCCACGTGCTCTCCGAGCGGGTGCAGGTGTACCAAGGCGTAACGTACACCGCCTTTTTGATGCCCGGCTTGGTGATGATGAGCGTGCTGCAAAACGCCTTTGCCAACAGCTCCTCGTCGCTGATTCAAAGCAAAATCATGGGCAACCTGGTGTTCATCTTGCTCACGCCGCTGTCGCATCGGCACTTCTTTTTTGCCTACGTGCTCTCGGCCATGTTGCGCGGCATCATGGTTGGGGTGGGGGTGTGGCTGGCCACCGGCTGGTTTGGTGGCTGGGCCCTTCAAGCGCCGCTGTGGGTGTTGGCCTTTGGTGCCGGTGGTGCGGCGCTGTTGGCTTGCCTTGGGGTGTTGGCCGGTTTGTGGGCCGACAAATTCGACCAACTCGCGGGCTTTCAAAACTTTGTCATCATGCCCATGACGTTTTTGAGCGGCGTGTTTTACAGCATTCACTCGCTGCCAGCGTTTTGGCAGGGCATGAGCCACCTCAATCCGTTTTTTTACCTGATCGACGGTTTTCGTTACGGCTTTTTTGCCCGCAGCGACGTCTCGCCCTGGTTTAGCCTGGTGGTGCTACTTGTGGCACTGCTGGTGGTGGGCACCCTCACCATGCGGCTGCTGGGCCGGGGCTACAAAATAAGGAACTAACCCATGACAGCAACCGAATTGCAAGACATTTTGGCGCAAGGCCTGGCATGCGAGCATTTGCAGGTGGTGGGCGACGGTCGGCATTGGCAGGCTGTCATCGTTTGCCAGGCGTTTGAGGGGCTCAGCCGCATTCAGCGCCACCAGCAGGTGTACGCCGCACTGGGCCAGCGCATGCACACCGACGAGGTGCACGCGCTATCCATGCGTACCCTCACGCCCAGCGAGTGGCGTACCCAAGGTGAGTCGGGTGGATAGCCTGCATGTGGTGGGTGGCCAGCCGTTGCGCGGCGAAATCCCCATTGCAGGGGCCAAAAACGCCGCCTTGCCCCAGCTTTGCGCGGCGCTGTTAAGCGCCGAACCGCTCACGCTGCACAACGTGCCGCACCTGCAAGACGTGCAGACCCTGCGGCGTTTGCTCGAGCCCATGGGCGTGTCGGTATCGGTGGGCGCGCAAGCCGATGCGCCGTGGGTGTTGCAGGCCAAGCGCATCCATTCGCCCGAGGCACCGTACGAGCGCGTCAAAACCATGCGCGCCTCGATCTTGGTGCTGGGGCCGCTGCTGGCGCGCCATGGTCACGCCCGTGTGTCCTTGCCTGGTGGTTGCGCCATTGGCTCGCGCCCGGTGGAGCAACACATTGCCGGCCTGCGTGCCATGGGTGCCAATGTTGAGGTCTCGCATGGCTACATCGACGCGCGGCTGCCGCCCGGGCGCAGCCACCTGCGTGGGGCGCGGCTGCGTACCGACATGGTGACGGTAACAGGCACCGAAAACCTGCTTATGGCTGCGGTACTGGCCGAGGGCCAAAGCGTGCTGGAGAACGCGGCGCAAGAGCCCGAAGTGACTGACTTGGCGTGCATGCTGCAACGCATGGGCGCGCGCATCGACGGCGTGGGCACGCCGTGCCTCACGGTGCAAGGGGTGGCCGGGCTGCACGCCGCCTCGCACCAGGTGCTACCCGACCGCATTGAGGCCGGTACCTTTTTGTGTGCCGTGGGTATGACCGGCGGCAAGGTGTTGCTGCGCCACGCGCGTGCCCAGCACCTGGGGGCGGTGCTGGAGAAGCTGCAAGAGGCCGGGGTGCAGGTACAAGAAACGGTGGATGGGCTGCAGGTGCAAAGCCCGGGCGGGGCGCAGTTGCGCGCGCAAAGCTTTCGAACCACCGAATACCCGGGTTTTCCCACCGACATGCAGGCCCAGTTCATGGCCCTTAATGCCGTGGCCCAGGGCAGCAGCCAGGTGGTGGAGACCATCTTTGAGAATCGATTCATGCACGTGCAAGAGCTGGTGCGTTTGGGTGCACGCATACGCACCGAAGGTCACACCGCGTGGATCGAAGGTGGGGCAAGCCTGTCTGGGGCCCACGTCATGGCCACCGACCTGCGCGCCTCGGCCAGCTTGGTGCTGGCCGGCTTGGTGGCCCATGGTCAAACCGTGGTTGAGCGCGTGTACCACCTTGACCGGGGTTACGACCGCATGGAGCATAAGCTCCAAGCCCTGGGTGCGCAGATTTCGCGCCAGCCGGCTTAGGGCGGGCGTGGTAATGTGTCGGTCTTTGTTAAGGGACGGGGGAGTAGGGGTGTGATCACGCTGGCGTTGTCCAAAGGACGAATCTTTGACGAAACCTTGCCGCTGCTGGGGGCCGGTGGGGTGCAGGTGCAAGGTGAGGTCGAGCACACCCGCAAGCTGATTTTGCCCACCAATCAAGCGCAGTTGCAGGTGGTGCTGGTGCGTGCCACCGACGTGCCCACCTACGTGGGCCAAGGTGGGGCAGACCTGGGCGTGTGTGGCCTGGACACCTTGCTTGAGTACCACGCCGCCCACGGCAACGACTTGTACCAACCGATTGATTTGGGCATTGCCCGCTGCCGCATGAGCGTGGCGGTACGTGACCAGTTTGACTACGCTCGCGCCGTGCGCCGAGGTGCACGGCTTAAAGTGGCCACCAAATACCTCCACACCGCACGTGAGTTTTTTGCCGCCAAGGGCGTTCACGTCGATTTAATTAAGCTGTACGGCAGCATGGAGCTGGCGCCACTCACCGGGCTGGCCGACGTCATTGTTGACCTGGTTTCCACCGGCGGCACACTCAAGGCCAATGGGCTGGTTGAGGTCGAGCACATCATGGACATCTCCGCACGCTTGGTGGTGAACCCGGCGTCGCTCAAGTTCAAACACGCCGCGCTCGCGCCGTTGCTCGCGGCGCTGCAGCAGGCGGTGGCGGCCAGCCAGGCGGAGCCGTCGGCATGAGCCAGTCCGGCTTGCTGCCCACCCTGCGCACCACCGATGCCGATTTTGAGGCGCACTTTGCCGCGCGGCTGCAGTGGTCGGCGCAGACCGACGACGCCATTGAATCGCGGGTGGCGCAGCTCATTGCCGAGGTGCGCGCGCGCGGCGATGAGGCCTTGCTTGAGGCGACCCGCCACTTCGACCGCATGCCCAACGCCAGCATGGCCTCGTTGACGCTGGACACCGAGGCCATGGCCGCTGCCTTTGCTAGTCTGCCCGCCGCGCAGCGCGACGCGCTGCAGGCCGCGGCCGAGCGCGTGCGCGCCTACCACCAACGCCAATTGCAGGCCTGCGGGCAAAGCTGGCAGTACACCGACGATCAAGGCAATGTGCTCGGGCAAAAAGTCACGCCGCTTGACCGGGTGGGTATTTACGTCCCAGGCGGCAAAGCCGCCTACCCATCTAGCGTGCTCATGAACGCCGTGCCCGCCCAGGTGGCCGGCGTGACCGAGATTGTGATGGTGGTGCCCACCCCTGGCGGCGAGCGCAACCCGCTGGTGCTGGCCGCGGCGCATGTCGCTGGCGTTACCCAGGCGTTTGCCATTGGCGGGGCCCAGGCCATTGCCGCCTTGGCGTATGGCACGGCCACCGTGCCGCGCGTGGACAAAATCACCGGCCCAGGTAACGCTTACGTCGCCAGCGCCAAACGCCGCGTGTTTGGCCAGGTGGGCATTGACATGATTGCTGGGCCGAGCGAAATTTTGGTGCTGGCCGACGGCACCACCCCCGCGGACTGGGTGGCCATGGACTTATTCAGCCAAGCCGAGCACGACGAACTGGCGCAAAGCGTGCTGCTGTGTCCCAACGCCGACTACCTTGAGGCGGTGCATCAGGCCATGCAGCGTTTGCTGCCCGAATTGCCGCGCGCCGACATCGTGCGTGCCTCTTTACAGGGGCGCGGCATGTTGGTGCACACGCGCAGCATGGAAGAAGCGTGTGCCATCAGCAACCGCATTGCCCCCGAGCACCTTGAAATCGCCAGCAACGAGCCCGCGCGCTGGGAGCCCTTGGTGCGCCACGCGGGGGCGATCTTTTTGGGCGCATACACCAGCGAAAGCCTGGGCGACTACTGCGCCGGGCCCAACCACGTGTTGCCCACCAGTGGCACGGCGCGGTTTTCGTCACCGCTTGGGGTGTACGACTTTCAAAAGCGCTCAAGCCTGATTCAAGTCAGCGCCGCCGGGGCGCAGCAGCTGGGCCAAGTGGCCTCGGTGTTGGCGCGTGGCGAGGGACTGCAAGCTCATGCCCGCGCCGCAGAAATGCGCCTCAATAACGAAGGCTAAGCCCATGACCACCGCTGACTTAAAGGCCCGCATCGCCGCCACCCTTCGCCCCGATGTGCAGCGTGCACAGGCCTACGTGGTTCCCGCGGTGGTGCCTAATGCGGTCAAACTTGACGCCATGGAGAACCCCTACCGCCTGCCCCAAGCCCTGCAGCAGGCGCTGGGGCAGCGCCTCGGGCAAGTGGCCATCAACCGCTACCCGGGGCCATCTTTACCGGCACTTAAGGCCGCTTTGGCCGAGCATGCCCAGTTGCCCGCAGGCTGCGAACTGATGCTAGGCAATGGCTCGGACGAACTCATCACCTTGCTCACGCTGGCGTGCATGCGGCCCGGGGCTACCGTGCTCGCGCCTGAGCCGGGTTTCGTCATGTATCACATGGCCGCCCAGTGGCAAGGCTTGCCGTACGTTGGGGTGCCGTTACGGCCCGATTTTTCGCTGGACGCCGAGGCCATGGTGGCCGCGGTGCAGCGCCATCGGCCGGCGCTTACTTTTTTGGCTTATCCCAACAACCCCACGGCCAATTTGTTTGATCCGCAGGCCATGCAGCGCGTGATTGACCAAGTGGGCGCGCAAGGCCATGGCTGGGTGGTGGTAGACGAAGCCTACCAGCCGTTTGCCTCGGACAGCTGGATGGCGCGCATGGCGCACCAACCGCACGTGCTGGTCATGCGCACGCTAAGCAAGTTTGGCTTGGCCGGTATTCGCCTGGGCTACCTGTGTGGGCACGCGCCCGTCATTGCCCAACTCGACAAGGTGCGCCCACCCTACAACGTCAGCGCGCTCAACGCCGAAGCGGCTTTGTTTGCGCTGGAGCACGCCGCGCACTACACCGAGCAGGCCGCGGCGATTCGGCAAAGCCGCGAGGCCTTGCTGCAGCAACTGGCCCAACTGCCCGGGTGTACCGTGTTTCCCAGCCAAGGCAACATGGTGCTGATGCGTGTGCCAGACGCCTCGCGCTGGCACCAACACTTGATGCACCAAGGCATTTTGGTCAAGAATGTTTCTACAATGCACCCCTTGCTAAGCGAATGCCTGCGCCTCACCGTGGGCACGCCCGAAGAAAACACCGCCCTCATTCAAGCCCTTAAGGCCGCGCCATGACCGCCTTTGCCGCCCGCACCGCCAAGGTACAACGGGACACCCGTGAAACCCAGATCACCGTGGCCATCAATCTCGATGGCACCGGCGTGTGCCAGGTGGCCACCGGCATTGGTTTTTTTGACCACATGCTTGACCAAATCGCCCGCCACGGTCTGATTGACCTTGAGGTTCACGCCGCGGGCGACTTGCACATCGACGGGCACCACACCGTCGAAGACGTGGGCATTACCCTGGGCCAGGCCCTGGCTCAGGCGGTGGGCGACAAGCGTGGCATTGCCCGCTACGGCCACGCCTACGTGCCGCTGGATGAGGCCTTGTCGCGTGTGGTGATTGACTGCTCGGGACGGCCCGGTCTGCATCTGCACGCCGACTTCAAAGCCGGCGCGGTGGGCGGCTTTGACACACAACT
>JALRBF010000309.1 GCA_023262365.1 Burkholderiaceae bacterium | reverse complement strand
AACCACTTGCATGGTGTCGGCGTCGGTGACGCGCATGCCCTGCACGAACTCGCCTTTTTTGCCCAAGCGCTGCAGCAGGGTTTCGATTTGCGGGCCGCCGCCGTGCACCACCACCGGCTTGATGCCCACCAGCTTGAGCAGCACCACGTCTTCGGCAAACGCCGCTTGCAAGGCGGGGTCGGTCATGGCGTTGCCGCCGTACTTGATGACCATGGTTTTGCCGTGAAAGCGGCGAATGTAAGGTAAGGCCTGCGCCAATAACGCGGCTTTTTGTTGGGCGGGCGACAGCGGATCGGTTTGGCTCATAAAAACCCCAACCAAGGGTAAGGACTCACTGCGCCCGATTGTGCCTGAAACCGTTGCCTTCTTGCCGTGCCGCGCGACTGGGCGTACAGTTGGCTCTTATGCAAGGCAGTCACGACCCGACCCAACTTTGGCAGGCCAGTTTAGAGGCCTTAAAACAAGCCCAACAGCACAGCGCCAGCACCTTGGAGCAGCTCACCCAGCAAACCGTGGCATGGCAGCAACAAGCTCAGCAGCAGTGGCAAGAGCTGACCCAGTCGGCACACACTGGTGCTGGCCTAGAGGGTGTGTTTGCGCAGCGCGTGGCGCAGGCCATGCAAGCCATTGGCATGCCCTCGGTGGCGCAGGTGCAGGCGCTACAAGCTCAGGTGCACGCGCTGCAACAACGGGTGGCGGCGCTGGAGGCTGCCGTGGCCTCAGGCCAGGCGCCCGCACCCCGGGCCAGTCGGGCCCGAGCGCGTAAACCCATCGCGTAAGCCATGACCGCGCCGCGCCGCCAACCTGGGCGCCAAACCCAGGCCCGGATTGTGCGTGCGGCCTTGACCCTTTACAACCGGCTGGGCGAGCCCAACGTCTCGCCCAACAAGGTGGCGGCCGATTTGGGCATCAGCCCCGGCAACTTGTATTACCACTTTGCCAGCAAAAACCGCTTAACCGAAACCTTGTTTGCCGCGCACGAGCAGCAGATGCTCACGCTGCTGCAAACGGCGCCCGAGGTGCGTGACGTGGAGGCGGCGTGGTTTGTGTTGCACCGCATGGCCGAGCTGATGTGGCACGCGCGATTTGTGTACCGCAGCCAAAACGATTTGATTGGGCGCAGCCGTTGGCTGGAGCAGCACGTCACGGCACTGATTGAGGCGCATGGGCAGGCCATGCTGACCATGCTCGAGGCGCTGCACGCCAGCGAGGTGCTGCGTCTGTGGGCCAGCGCCAAGCCACGCTTGGCACAGGCCATGGTGGTGGTTCAAACCTACGGCCTAAGCTACGCCTACGCCCGCGCGCCGCGCCAGGCGCTGGAACCCGAGGCAGAAAACCAAGCCGTGTGTCACGCCGCCGCTCAGGTGTTGGCCTTGCTGCAGCCCTACGCCACCGCGCCCAACCGCACCCACCTCGAACAGCTGCTGCAGCGTTACGACACCTTGGCGACCTGAACCGCAACGTCGTAAAACAACGGCGCCGCCCCCATGTCGGTCAGGCCGGTGCCCACCACCTCGTTGACGTTGGTGCCGCGCCGCCCGAGCTTGCGCCACCACACGCCCAGGCCGTGCACCACGCCGGGTCGGGCGCGCGTGGTCACGCGTGCGGCGCAGTGGTAGGTGCCGCGGTGATTGAACACCGCAACCTCGTCGCCGTCTTCAATACCGCGCTCGGCGGCGTCTCGCGGATGTATCTCAAGCACCGGCTCGCCCTCGATGTCGCGCAAACTGCGCACGTTAACAAATGTGCTGTTGAGAAAATTGCGCGCTGGCGGCGAAATCATGGCCAGCGGATACGCCGCGCTGCCCAAGGCCTCGGCGGGCTGCACATAGTCCGGCGTGGGGTCCAAGCCTTGACTGGCCATATGGGGGTTACTCAGGGCAGCTTTGCCCGAGGGCGTAAAAAACCCGCCATGGGCAAACGGCGCGGCTGGTACAGGCAGGCGGTAAAAGCCCTGCTCGAGCAGTTGCGCCCATTGATCGTCGTCAAGGTCAAAGGCGTCGCGGCACAGCGCTTGATCGTCGCGGGCAAAGCACGGCTCGTCAAACCCCATGCGCGCGGCCAAGGCACGAAACACCTGGGTGTTAGGCCAAGCCTGGCCTTGCGGGGCAATGGCGGGTTGGTTGAGCACGATGTCGGTGTGGCCGTAGCTGGCGTGAATGTCCCAATGCTCAAGCTGAGTGGTGGCCGGCAACACATAGTCGGCGTAGTCGGCGGTGTCGGTTTGAAACTGCTCGAGCACCACAGTAAACAAGTCTTCGCGTGCAAAGCCCTTGACCACACGCGAGGAGTCGGGCGCCACCGCCACGGGGTTGCTGTTGTACACCACCAGGGCTTGAATGGAGGGGCCAAACGCGGGTGAGGCGGGGGCCAGCAAATCGTCGGCAATGGTGCTCATGTTGATCACCCGCGGCGCACGCGTGCCCAAGCTTTTCTTGAGCAACCCAGGCAGGTCGGCAGCGGCTTTGCGCGTAAACCAACCTGAATTTGAGAGCAACGCCCCGCCCCCTTCGTGGCGCCACGCACCAACGAGCGATGGCAGCGCAAACACCGCGCGCATGGCGTTGCCGCCGCCACGGGCACGCTGCATGCCGTAATTCACGCGAATCCCGGCAGGCTTGGTGTGGGCGTAGTCGTACGCCATGTCGCGCACCACCTGCGCGTCGATGCCGCACACCTGCGCCACCCGGTGTGGTGGCCACTGCAAGGCACGCGCGCGCAGGGCGTCCAAGCCCTCGGTGTGGGCGGCCAAGTAGTCGTGGTCCAGCCAGTCGTTGACGATGAGTTGCTGCGCAATACCCAAGGCCAGCGCGGCGTCGGTGCCGGGGCGCAGAGCAACGTGTTGGTCGCATTTGTCAGCGGTTTCGGTGCGCCTGGGGTCAATGCACACGAGCTTGGCCCCGGCCCGCTTGGCCTGCTGCGCCAAGCGCCAAAAATGCAAATGACTGGCAATGGCGTTGCTGCCCCAAATCCATATGAGGCGCGAGGCAGCAAAGGTTTCTACCGGCATGCCCACCGGCGCGCCGTGGGTGTAGCTTAGGCCCACCTTACCGGCGTTGGAGCAAATGGTTCGATCCAGAAAAGACGCGCCCAAGCGCGCAAAAAACCGGCTCGCCATGGCCTCGCCTTGCACCTGGCCCATGGTGCCGGCGTAGCTGTAGGGCACGATGGCCTGCGGGTCGCGGCGCGCGATCTCGCCCAAGCGTTGCGCAATGTCGTCTAGGGCCTCGTCCCACGACACCGCAACAAACTGGCCCGAACCCTTGGGTCCGGCGCGGCGCAGGGGTTGCTGCAGCCGCTCGGGGTGATACACCCGTTCGGTGTAGCGCGCTACCTTGGTGCACAACACCCCAGCGGTCAACGGGTGCGCCGGGTTACCGTGCACCTTAACGGCGCGGCCGTCCTGCACCTCGGTGAGCAAGGCGCAGGTGTCCGGACAGTCGTGCGGGCAAGCCCCGCGCACCATGGGCAGAGAAAAAGGGGCGTTCATGGGCTTATTGTGCCGCGCTTTGCACCGAGGCGCTGCAACGGTTAGCATGGCTTTTTGTGACCCATTCAAGCCCCAGCCATGAAGCTCATTGACGACATTCTTAGCCAGTCCCAAGCCATTGCCGCGGTGCGCCGCGACTTGCACGCCCACCCCGAGCTGTGTTTTGCCGAGCATCGCACCGCCGACGTGGTGGCCGCGCAGCTGCAAAGCTATGGCATCGAGACCATTCACCGCGGCCTAGGCACCACCGGGTTGGTGGCGGTGATTCACGGCCGTGACGGCGGCGCCTGCGGACGGACCATTGGCTTGCGCGCGGACATGGACGCACTGCCCATGCAAGAGGCCAACACCTTTGCCCACGCCAGCCAACACCAAGGCAAGATGCACGCCTGCGGCCACGACGGCCACACCGCGATGCTGCTGGCTGCCGCGAAGTACCTGGCCGAGCACCGCAACTTCGACGGCACAGTGCACGTCATCTTCCAGCCCGCCGAGGAAGGCGGCGCCGGGGCGCAGCGGATGA
>JALRBF010000205.1 GCA_023262365.1 Burkholderiaceae bacterium | reverse complement strand
TGGCAGAAAGCCAGTCGCGCTGGAAAACAGAAATCCCAACAGGCAATGAAACAGAAAATGACACGAGAGGGTCCTTGAATGCCTTCACATTGTGCGCAATTCCTGCTCATGGCGCTCGACACAGGCGACAGTCCATGCAGCGCGCGGCCTGCCGATGCGCCGCCTCGTTGTCTAGACCAATGACAAATTCGCGGTAGTGCCCGATGCGCTTGTTCGGCGCTTCGTAGCCTTCGTCGAGTCGCTCGTACTCCAAAAATCCGGTTACTTTTCCCATTTCAAGCTCCTACGCGGCTACCGTATTGGCGTCGCGGTTGGCGCGTGCGGCGGCCATTTCGGCCAACGCACGCTGGTATTCTTTTGGAAAGACTTTGACAAAGCACGCCCGGGCTTGCGCCCATTGGTCAAGCAGTTCGCGCGCGCGGCGCGAACCGGTGAGGCGCAGGTGCTCGTCAATCAAATGGCGCAATTGCTGCTCGTCGCTTTGGCCGCCGTGCCACTGCTCGGGGTTGCCGCTGGCGCGTTGCTCGGCTTCGCTGAGCACCGGCAGCAAATCCACCATGGCGGGGTTGCAGCGCGCGGCAAATTGGCGCTCGGGGTCGTACACGTAGGCCACGCCGCCGCTCATGCCCGCGGCAAAGTTGCGCCCGGTGGCGCCCAGCACCACCACGGTGCCGCCTGTCATGTACTCGCAGCCATGGTCGCCGGTGCCCTCAACCACCGCGGTGGCACCCGAGAGGCGCACCGCAAAGCGTTCGCCCGCCACACCACTAAAAAACGCCGCGCCGGTGGTGGCACCGTACAACGCGGTGTTGCCCACGATGATGTTGTGCTCGGCGTTACCGCGAAAGTCTAAGCTGGGTCGCACCACAATGCGCCCGCCACTAAGGCCTTTGCCGGTGTAGTCGTTGGCGTCACCAATTAAGTACAGGGTGATACCCTTGGCCAAAAACGCGCCAAAGGACTGCCCGCCTGTACCCTCGAGTTGAATGTGCAACGTGTCGTCGGCCAGTCCGTCGGGGTAGCGTTGCACCCACTCGCCCGAAAGCATGGCGCCCACGGTGCGGTTGACGTTGCGCGCCACGTCGATGAATTTGACCTTCTCGCCACGCTCAAGGGCGGCGCGTGATTTTTCAATCAAGCGCACGTCCAGTGCCTTATCCAAACCGTGGTCTTGCGTGGACACATGCAGCCGGGCGTCGCCTTCGCCCACCGCGGGCGAGTAAAACAGGCGGCTAAAGTCCAGCCCCTTCGCCTTCCAGTGATCGATACCCGGGCGGGTGTCGAGCAAATCGGCGCGGCCCACCAAGTCGTCAAACTTGCGCACGCCCAACTGCGCCATGATGGCCCTGGCTTCTTCGGCCACAAAGAAGAAAAAGTTCACCACGTGCTCGGGCTGGCCTTTGAAGCGCGCGCGCAGCACCGGGTCTTGGGTGGCCACGCCCACCGGGCAGGTGTTGAGGTGGCATTTGCGCATCATGATGCAACCCTCTGCCACCAGCGGCGCCGTGGCAAAGCCAAACTCATCGGCGCCGAGTAGCGCGCCAATTACCACATCGCGCCCGGTTTTCATCTGGCCATCCACCTGCAAGCGCACGCGACCACGCAAGCGATTGAGCACCAGGGTTTGCTGAGTTTCGGCCAAACCAATCTCCCACGGGCTGCCCGCGTGTTTGATAGACGACCACGGCGAGGCGCCGGTGCCGCCGTCGTGCCCGGCGATAACAATGTGGTCGGCCTTGGCCTTGGCCACACCGGCAGCAATGGTGCCCACCCCGATTTCGGAGACCAACTTGACGCTGATGTCGGCCAACGGGTTGACGTTTTTCAAGTCGTGGATGAGTTGCGCCAAATCCTCAATCGAGTAGATGTCGTGGTGCGGTGGGGGGCTGATTAACCCCACCCCGGGCACCGAGTAACGCAACTGCCCGATGTACTCCGAGACTTTGCCGCCGGGTAGCTGACCGCCCTCGCCTGGCTTGGCCCCTTGCGCCATTTTGATTTGAATTTGATCGGCGCTGCGCAGGTACTCAGTGGTGACGCCAAAGCGGCCGCTGGCCACCTGTTTGATGCGCGAGCGCAGTGAGTCGCCGGGTTGCAGCGCAATATCGGCCTGCACGCGGTCGGCGCCCAGCACGCTGCGCAAGCTCTCGCCACTGCCGATGGGAATTCCCTTCAACTCATTGCGGTAGCGCTTGGTGTCTTCGCCACCTTCGCCGGTGTTGCTTTTGCCGCCGATGCGGTTCATGGCAATGGCCAAGGTGCTGTGCGCTTCGGTAGAAATTGACCCCAGCGACATGGCACCGGTGGCGAATCGTTTGACGATTTCACTGGCGGGCTCCACCTCGTCAATGGCAATGGCTTGCGCCGGGTCCACCTTAAACTCAAACAGCCCCCGCAAGGTCATGTGGCGGCGGGTTTGGTCGTTAATGATTTGCGCGTAGGCTTTGTAGGTGGCAAAGTGGTTGCCGCGCACGCTGTGTTGCAACTTGGCAATGGCGTCTGGCGTCCACATGTGTTCTTCGCCACGGGTGCGCCAGGCGTATTCGCCACCGGCGTCCAGCGCGTGCGCCAACACCGGGTCGTGCCCGTAGGCTGCGGCATGATCGCGCAGCGCTTCTTCGGCCAGTTCAAACACGCCCACGCCTTCGACGCGACTGGGCGTGCCGGTGAAGTACTGCGCCACGGTGGCTGAGTTGATACCCACGGCTTCAAACAGTTGCGCCCCGCAGTAGCTCATGTAGGTGCTCACGCCCATTTTGGACATGATTTTGGATAAGCCTTTACCAATGGCTTTGATGTAGTTGGCAATGGCTTTCTCGGCGGACAAATCCCCCGGCAAATCGGCGTGCAATTGCGCCAAGGTGCGCATGGCCAGGTAAGGATGCACGGCCTCGGCGCCGTAACCCGCGAGCACGGCAAAGTGATGCACTTCGCGCGCCGAGCCAGTCTCAACCACCAAGCCGGCCGTGGTACGCAGCCCCTGGCGAATCAGGTGTTGATGCACCGCCGAGAGCGCCAGCAGCGCCGGCATGGCCACGCGCTGAGCGCTGACCGCGCGGTCGCTCAGAATCAAAATGTTGTTGCCGTCTTGCAGCGCGTCCACTGCCTCGGCGCACAACGAGGCCAGTTGCGCCTCAATGCCTTCGCGCCCCCACGCCGTCGGGTAGGTAATGTCCAACGTGGTGCTGCGAAACTTACCCCGTGTGTGGCGCTCGATGTCGCGCAGCTTGGCCATGTCTTGCGCCGTAAGCACCGGCTGCGACACCTCCAAACGCATGGGCGGATTGACTTGATTGATGTCCAGCAAGTTAGGCTTGGGGCCAACAAACGAGACCAGCGACATCACAATGGCTTCGCGAATTGGGTCAATCGGTGGGTTGGTGACTTGCGCAAACGTTTGCTTAAAGTAGTTGTACAGCGGCTTAGCCCGGTGGGAGAGCACCGCCAGCGGGCTGTCGTTGCCCATGGAGCCCGTGGCCTCCTCGCCGTTGGCGGCCATGGGGCTGAGCAAAAACTTAATGTCCTCTTGGCTGTAGCCAAAGGCTTGCTGCATGTCCAGCAAGGCCTCGTCGCTCAACGGGCCGGGCGGGGCTGTGGGCAAGTCATCAAGGTGGATGCGCAGGTTTTCTATCCACTGCTTGTAGGGCTTGGCGTTGGCCAGCGTGGCTTTGATTTCCTCGTCTTCGATCAAACGCCCTTGCTCAAAATCAATCAAAAACATGCGCCCAGGCTGCAGGCGCCATTTGCGCACCACCTTGTGCTCGGGCACGGGCAACACGCCCGACTCCGAGCCCATGATGACCATGTCGTCGTCGGTGATGCAGTAGCGCGAGGGGCGCAGGCCGTTGCGGTCCAGGGTGGCGCCAATTTGACGGCCGTCGGTGAACACAATAGAGGCGGGCCCGTCCCACGGCTCCATCATGGAGGCGTGGTACTCATAAAACGCGCGGCGGCGTGCGTCCATGCTGGTGTGCTGCTCCCAAGGCTCGGGAATCATCATCATCACCGCGTGCGCAATGGGGTAACCGGCCATGGTCAACAGCTCAAGGCAGTTGTCAAAGGTGGCGGTATCCGACTGGCCGGCAAAACTGATGGGGTACAACGCCTTCAGGTCCTCGCCCAGCACCGGCGAGGACATGACGCCTTCGCGCGCGCGCATCCAGTTGTAGTTGCCGCGCACGGTGTTAATTTCGCCGTTGTGCGCCACGTACCGATACGGGTGGGCCAAGGGCCACTCGGGGAAAGTGTTGGTGGAGAAACGCTGATGCACCAGCCCAAGGGCCGAGGTGCAGCGGGGGTCTTGCAGGTCAAGAAAATACTC
>JALRBF010000114.1 GCA_023262365.1 Burkholderiaceae bacterium | reverse complement strand
AGAGCTCCTGGTGTGTCGGCGGTTCGGGACGTGTGTGGTCGGCTCTCACGCGAACGCGCCGATGATCGTCCCGCTCACCACGAGCTTGAGCACCCAGTCGGCACTGTGCACCAGTGCGGTGATGAGCGTGAGAATTTCGTTGCTGGTGAGCAGCTTTTCGTAGCGCGCCTTCTCGACGTTCAAAATTTTGCCGCGCAGCGGCAAAATGGCCTGAAACTTGCGATCCCGTCCTTGCTTGGCCGAGCCGCCGGCCGAGTCGCCCTCAACAATATAAATTTCGCACAGTGCGGGGTCTTTTTCTTGGCAATCGGCCAGCTTGCCGGGCAACCCCATGCCGTCAAGCACACCCTTGCGCCGCGTCATGTCGCGCGCCTTGCGCGCAGCTTCGCGTGCGCGCGCCGCGTCAACGATTTTGTTGCAAATCATTTTGGCGTCGTTGGGCCGCTCGTTAAGAAAGTCGGCCAAGGCCTTGGCCACCACGTCCTCAACGGGCGCGCGCACCTCGCTGGAGACCAGTTTGTCTTTGGTTTGGCTAGAAAACTTGGGCTCGGGCACCTTCACCGACAGCACGCAGCACAAACCCTCACGCAGGTCGTCGCCAGTGATTTCAACCTTGGCTTTTTTGGCCAACTCGTTTTGTTCGATGTATTTGCTCATCACCCGCGTCATGGCCGCGCGCAAGCCCGTGAGGTGGGTGCCACCGTCGCGTTGCGGAATGTTGTTGGTAAAGCACAGCACCTGCTCGTTGTAGCCGTTGTTCCACTGCATGGCCACTTCGACCGAAACCAGGGTTTGCTGCTCGCTGGTGCGCTCGCCCATGGCGTGAAAGGTGGTGGGATGCAGCGCGGTTTTGCTGGTGTTAATGAACTCCACAAAGCCACGCACGCCGCCCACGCCCGAGAAGTCGTCTTCTTTGTTGTTGCGCTCGTCAATGAGACGAATGCGCACGCCGTGATTAAGAAACGACAGCTCGCGCAGCCGTTTGGATAAGATTTCGTAGTGAAAGCGGTTGTTTTGCGTAAACACCTCGGGGTCGGGCAAAAAGTGCACGGCCGTGCCGCGTTTTTCGGTGTTGCCGGTGACCCGCATGGGCGAGACGTCTGCGCCGTTGACCTGCTCAATCAGCCGGTTTTGCACCACGCCACGGGCAAACTCGAGCGCATGCACCTGAGCGTTGCGGCGCACCGTGAGCCGCAGCCACACCGACAAGGCGTTGACGCACGACACCCCGACCCCGTGTAAACCGCCCGAGACTTTGTAGCTGTTTTGGTTGAACTTGCCCCCGGCGTGCAACTCGGTGAGCGCGATTTCGGCGGCGCTGCGCTTGGGTTCGTGCTTGTCGTCGGCTTTGACGTCGGTGGGAATGCCGCGCCCGTTGTCTTGCACCGAGATGGAGTCGTCGGTGTGAATCGTCACCACGATGTCATCGCAATGCCCGGCCAAGGCCTCGTCAATCGAGTTATCGACCACCTCAAACACCAGGTGGTGCAAACCGGTGCCGTCGGAGGTGTCGCCGATGTACATGCCCGGGCGCTTGCGCACCGCTTCAAGGCCTTCGAGGATTTGTATCGAGCCGGCGCCGTAATCGCCGCCTGCTGGTGCTTCAGTCATGGGAGCCAAACGTTAAGTGGAGCAAAGAACCGCGTACCACGTGCAGCGTCAGATGCGCATGGGCATGACGACGTACTTAAAGGACGGGTCATCGGGCAGCGTAAACAAGGCCGAGCTGTTGCCATCGGCCAGGGCCATGTTCACCATGTCCGTGCTGGCGTGGCTGAGCACGTCCATCAGGTAGGTGACGTTAAAACCAATGTCAATCGCTGGACCGTCGTAGTCAATGTCGAGCTCGTCGGCAGCTTCTTCTTGCTCGGCGTTGTGCGCGCCCACGTGCAAGCCGCTGTTGTCAAAGTTCAGACGCACGCCCTTGAACTTGTCCGAGGTCATGATGGCCGCGCGCTGCAAAGCGGTGAGCAGCGTTTGCCGGCCCAGCGCCAGCTGGTGCGGATGGCTCTGCGGCACGACGCGGTTGTAGTCGGGAAACTTGCCCTCAACCAATTTGGTGACAAACTCAATGTTGCCAAAGCGCAGGCGCGCCTGGTTGCTGGCCAGCTGCAACTGCACGGGCTCGTCGGTGTCGGCCAGCAGGCGTTGCAATTCAAGCACCGTTTTCCGCGGAAAGATCACCTCTTGGCGCTGCGCCACGGCTTGGCTGAGTTCGGCGCGCGTGAGCGCGAGCCGGTGCCCGTCGGTGGCCACCAAGGTCAATTGGCGCGCATCAACCTCGAACAAGATGCCATTGAGGTAGTAACGGATGTCGTGCACCGCCATGGCAAAGGACACCTGGGCCAGCAAGTGCTTGAGCAATTTTTGCGGCACCGCAAATGCGTCGCCCCAGTCGGTTTGTTCTTGCACCAGGGGAAAGTCGGTGGCGGGCAGGCTTTGCAGCGTGAAGCGACTTTTGCCACCTTTGAGGGTGATTTTGCCGCCCTTGTCTTCCAGCGTGACTTGCTGGTCGGGCGCCATGGTGCGCAAGATGTCTTGTAATTTGCGCGCCGACAGCGTGGTGGTGTAGCTCTCGGCCTCGCCGTCCAGTTCGGCCTGGGTGCGAATTTGCACCTCCAGGTCGCTGCTGGTGAGCTCGATTGAGGCGCCGGATTTGACCAACAGCACGTTAGCCAAAATCGGCAACGTGTGGCGGCGCTCAACGATGCCAGCGACCCGCTGCAGGGCGGCCAAAACGTGTTCTTGCGCGGCTTGGAAAACAATCATGCCAACTCTCAGTGATGAATCTTGGGTAAGGGGTTGGCCCGCCGGTGCGCTGGCACCGACAGACGGTGTATTGTCGCCGAAAAACCCCGCCGATTGCCGCTTCTGGGCCTAGCCTTTGAGGGTTTGTTCGAGCACATGCAGTTGCTGGTTGAGTTCGGTGTGCTGCTGACGCTCGGCGCCTATTTTGCGCACGGCGTGCAGCACGGTGGTGTGGTCGCGCCCGCCAAACAATTCGCCGATTTCAGGCAGGCTTTTTTGGGTCAGCTCCTTGGCTAGGTACATGGCAATTTGGCGTGGCCGGGCAATGGAAGCTGGGCGCCGCTTGGAGTACATGTCCGCGACCTTGATTTTGTAAAAATCGGCCACGGTTTTTTGAATGTTTTCAACCGAAATTTGCCGGTTTTGGATGGACAGCAAGTCGCGCAGGGCCTCGCGTGCCAGCCCCACGCTGATGTCTTTTTGGTTAAACCGCGAGTAGGCCAAAATTTTGCGCAGCGCCCCTTCGAGCTCGCGCACATTGGAGCGCACGTTTTTGGCCACAAAAAAGGCCACGTCCTCGGGAATCACCGCGTCCTCGGCGCTGCCTTTGTTGATCAAAATCGCCACGCGCATCTCCAGCTCGGGCGGCTCAATGGCCACCGTGAGCCCTGAGTCAAAGCGCGAGACCAGCCGCTCGTGGATGTCGGTCAAGCCCTTGGGGTAGGTGTCGCTGGTGAGCACAATGTGCGAGCGTTTGGCCAGCAACGCCTCAAAGGCATTAAAAAATTCTTCTTGCGTCCGCTCCTTGTTGGCAAAAAACTGCACGTCGTCGATTAAGAGCAAATCCAGCGAGTGGTAACGGGTTTTAAACTCGTCAAAAGCTTTGCGTTGGTACGCTTTAACCACATCCGAGACGAATTGCTCGGCGTGAATGTAGAGAACCTTGGCTTCGGCGCGCTCGGCCAGTAGCTGGTTGCCAATGGCGTGCATCAGGTGGGTTTTGCCCAGCCCCACTCCACCATAAATAAACAAGGGGTTATATAGCTGTCCCACTTGGGCGGCCACGTGCATGGCGGCGGCGCGCGCCATGCGGTTGGCGCTGCCTTCGATCAGCGTGTCAAAGGTCAGTGAGGGGTTGATGCGCGAGCGATGCCCCGGGGCCTCGCCGGCGTCTGCTACCAACAAGTTGGCGGCCTCGGCAACAATCGGATCGTGCGATGAGACGATGGCTTGTGATGCAATCCTCGTCTGGGTTTCGCGAGGAGTAAGCGCCAACTCTACGGAGAGGCCACTGCCGTGTAAATGGGCCACCACCTGACGGATACGCGGTAGGTATTGGCTACGGATCCAGTCCAATTTAAACCGGTTTTCGACCAGCAGCACCAACCCCGCGGTGCCTGTGCTCGGGCCCGGCACCAAGGGGCTGATCCAGGTGCTGAACTGATGCTCGGGAATGGTGCGGGCCAGCTGCTCGAGGCAGCTTTGCCACAGGTCGGGCAGCACCGCCGCCAAGTGGGAGGGGGAAGAAGATTCGGTCATGAAGTGCTTAAGTAGCCGACGGGGTGCTGTGGATAGACGGGTGCTTTGGAGCTCGTATTGTAGCCACGGATTTAAGTTATCCACAAGCCTCGGGATGTCCCTAGTCGGTGTCGCGACACCGCCGCCCTTGGGGCGGTTGGCAAGGTGCCCTGCCCCGCGGCGTGACTGGTTGGCCCAAGGGGTGCGCTTGGCGGCAGAAGACGAAGGGCGGTGCGCTCGGGTTTTTGCGATAATCGCGGGTTACTTGAAAGATTGACACCATGAAACGTACATACCAACCCTCCAAAACCCGACGCGCTCGTACTCATGGCTTTTTGGTGCGCATGAAGACACGCGGTGGTCGCGCCGTAATCAACGCCCGTCGTGCCAAGGGACGTAAGCGGCTGGCCGCTTAAGCGCAGGCAGACCCAACGTGGCGCTGCAGCGGCTGGTGCACAAGCGCGATTTTGAAAGCGTGCTGGCCCAACGCCCTAGCCGCTGGACGCCGCACTTTGCCCTGCACGTGCTGCAGCCCGCAGCCCACGCTGCCCGTGTGGGCGTGGTGCTACCTAAACGCTGGGCGCGGCGTGCGGTCACGCGCAACGGCATTCGGCGCCAGATTTACGCGGTGGCCGCACAGGCGCTGCGTGCCAGCCCCGGTTGTGCCTTGGTGGTACGACAACGCGCGGCGTTTTCTCAAGACGACTTTCCCAGTGCGTGGTCGCTGCCCCTCAAGCGTCAGGTGCGCACCGAGCTGCAGCAGTTGCTCAGCGGTGGCGCGACATGATGCACCGCGCCCTGATGACACTGGTAAGGGCTTACCAGTTGTTGCTTAGTCCGACCCTTGGAGGGGCGTGCCGGTTTACGCCGACTTGCTCACACTACGCGCTGCACGCCTTACAAACCCACGGTGCGGGCCGCGGCAGCTGGTTGGCGATACGCCGATTGGTGCGCTGTAACCCGTGGTGCCAGGGCGGTCACGACCCGGTGCCTGGCGTTGTCTCTGAACAGGCCAAGCCCTAACCCCAAGCCCAACCCTCACACATTGAAAGCAAAGGCATGACAGACATTCGGCGATCCATTCTGTGGGTGGTATTTGGTTTTTCCATGGTGATGCTGTGGGACAACTGGCAGCTGTACAACGGCAAGGAGCCCACCTTTTTTGCCGCACCCAAGCCAGCCGTCACGGCCCCGACCAACGCCAGCGCCAGTGCTCCTGTCGCAGGTGCCTCTGCCCAGGGCCTGCCAGGGGCAAGCGTGGCGCCGGCTGCAGCCAGCGAACGCACCACGGTGCAAAGCGATGTGTTGAGTCTGACATTTGATAGCCAAGGCGCCAGCCTCGTGGGCGCCGTGCTCAAGCAACACGCCACACAGCTTGGTGGGGCAAAAGGTCAGTTCAAGCCTTTGCAACTGCTGCAAACCACGCCCGAATCCACGTACGTGGCGCAATCGGGGTTGACTGGGGTGGGTGGCGTGAATCACACCACGATGTTTCAGCGCCAACCCGGGCCAACCGCGCTGGCCGAAGGCCAGAACCAGCTACAAGTGCGCTACACCTCGGTGCCACAAAACGGCGTGGTGCTCGAGACCATTTACACCATCAAACGTGGCAGCTACGTGATCGACGTGCAGCACGTGGTGCGCAACCAAGGCACCCAGCCGGTCTCGCCGCAGGTGTACGAGCAGCTGGTGCGGGACGACACCCCGGCCGAATCCGAAACGCCTTTTTATCAAACCTTTACCGGGCCGGCGGTCTATACCGAAGAAAAAAAGTTTCAAAAGATTCACTTTGAAGACTTGGCGAAAAAACAAGCCGAGTTTCAAACCCAAAGCACCTCGGGCTACGTGGCCATGGTTCAGCACTACTTTGCCAGCGCTTGGTTGTTGCCCCAAGGGCTTAGCCGCACCAACTATGCCCGCCCCATCGGCGGCAAGCTCTACGCCGTGGGCACCCTGACCGATTTGCCCGTCGTGGCTCCAGGGGCCGAACAAACCCTCAATTCGCGCCTGTTTGTGGGCCCGCAAGACGAGAAAAATTTGGAGCGCATCGCGCCCGGGCTGGAGTTGGTTAAGGACTACGGCTGGGTCACCATTTTGGCCAAACCGCTTTACTGGCTGCTTGAAAAAATTCACGCCTTGGTGGGCAACTGGGGCTGGTCGATTGTGCTGCTGGTGGTGGTGATCAAGGCGGCCTTTTATTGGCTCAACGCCAAAGCCTACCGCAGCATGGCCAAAATGAAGGCGTTGTCGCCGCGCATCACCGAAATGCGTGAGCGACTTAAAGAGCAACCGCAGCAAATGCAGCAAGAAATGATGCGCATTTACCGCGAAGAAAAGGTCAACCCGCTGGGCGGGTGCTTGCCCATCATGGTGCAAATCCCGGTGTTTATTGCGCTGTACTGGGTGTTGCTGTCCAGCGTGGAGATGCGCAACGCGCCCTGGCTGGGTTGGATTCACGACTTGTCCAGCAAAGACCCGTGGTTTATTTTGCCCGTCATCATGACGGCCACCACGTTGTTTCAAACTGCCCTTAGCCCCTTGCCACCCGACCCGCTGCAGGCTAAGTTGATGTGGTTCATGCCGCTGGCTTTTTCGGTCATGTTCTTCTTTTTCCCCGCCGGGTTGGTGCTGTACTGGATCACCAACAACTCGCTGACCATCGCCCAACAGTACGTGATTAACCGCAGCATGGGGGTCAAGGTCACCTTTAACTTGCCCAAATTGAGGTAGCCGCCGCCGCGGCCGTCGCGGCATGCATCCATGATGCTCACCGACCCCAACCAACCCATTGTGGCCATTGCCACCGCCCCAGGGCGCGGGGGCGTGGGGGTGGTGCGGGTCTCGGGCAAGGGGCTGGCCCCTTTGGCCGCGGCCTTGCTGGGGCAGCCGGCGCGGCCGCGGCATGCCCACTTTACGCGCTTTACCGACGAGGACGGACAGCCCATTGACCATGGGTTGCTGTTGTACTTTGAGGCGCCGGCCTCGTACACCGGGCAAGACGTGGTCGAGCTGCAAGGCCACGGTGGCCCTCTGGTGCTGCAACTGTTGCAGGCGCGCTGTTTGCAGTGGTTACAAATCTTGGCCGATCAAGGCCAATTGCCCTTGGCGGGCCGCTTGGCTGAGCCGGGCGAATTCACCCAGCGCGCGTTTTTGAACGACAAGATTGACTTGGCCCAGGCCGAGGCCGTGGCCGACTTAATCAACGCCAGCACCGCCCAGGCCGCGCGCAGCGCAGTGCGCAGTTTGGACGGCGCGTTCTCTGCGCGCGTGCATCAGCTGGCCGACGACGTGCTGCGCTTGCGCGTGCTGGTGGAGGCCACGTTGGACTTTCCTGAAGAGGAAATCGAGTTTTTGCAGCGTGCCGACGCTCAAGGTCAGCTGGCACAAGCGCGCCAGCAGCTACAGACCATCGGTCAACAAGCGCGCCAGGGTGTGGCCTTACACAACGGCCTGCGGGTGGTGTTGGCGGGTCAACCCAACACCGGCAAGAGTTCGTTGCTCAATGCGCTGGCGCAAGCCGAGGTGGCCATCGTGACCGACCTGGCGGGCACCACCCGCGATGTGTTGCAGCAAACCCTGCATATTCAAGGCGTGCCTGTGCACGTGTTGGACACCGCCGGGCTGCGTGACGCCACCGACGTGGTGGAGCGCGAGGGCGTCAGTCGCGCCTGGCGTGAGGTGGGCCGAGCCGACGCGGTGTTGTGGGTGCGTGACCTCAGCCTGCGCCATCAGCCGCAGGCGCAGCAAGCCGACGCCCTGGTGCAGCAGGGGCTGCCGCCCTCGCTGCCGTGCGTGACGGTGTGGAACAAGGCCGATTTGGTGGCCCCGGCCGAGCACCCGCCGGCCAACGACGCGGCGCTGGTGGTCTCGGCCACCACGGGGGCGGGCTTGGATGCGATACGCCGTACCTTGTTGCAACTGGCCGGGGCGCAAAGCGGCGCCGAGGCACCCTTTAGCGCCAGGGCGCGACACCTGCACGCGCTGAAACAAACCGACGAGCACCTGCAGACTGCTCAGGCTTTGCTAGAGGACGGCGCCAACGCACTGGACGTGGTGGCCGAAGAGTTGCGGCTGGCCCACGCGGCACTGGGACAGGTGACCGGGGCGGTGGACACCGAGCAGTTGCTGGGTCACATCTTTGCCGACTTTTGCATAGGCAAATAAGCCCCACGCACGCGCGGGCTGGCGCGTGGTGGGTTCATCGCGCTGCGGCGCCGGCTGGCTACGGCGTCGGGTTGGCCGGCGGCGATTGGCTGCCCAGCACCACGCCGTTGGGTGCGTCACCGTAGTAGCCGGCGTGTTGGTGAAAGCGCTGCGCGGTGCGGGTGACGTTGCCTTCGAAGTGCGGGTCTTGCGGCCGGTCGTGCGAGTTGATGTAAGCGGCCACATCCCAGGCGTCTTGCTCGGTGATCGTATGCTCGGCGGCCAGCGGCATGTTGGCGTAAATAAAGTTGGCCGCCTTGTTGATTTGGTGCATGCCCGCGCCCCAGTTGTACGACTGGGCGCCCCACAGCGGTGGCAGGGTGGCCAAGCCAGCGGCGCTGGCGCCCTGGCCGTTGGCGCCATGACACGCGGCGCAGTTGGCGGCGTAAACCTTGGCGCCGCGCAGCGGCGAGGGCGTGAGTGCAGGCTTGGCCAGTTTGGGGAACAGCCTCGTGGGTTGGTTGGCGCGTTGCTCCACCGTTAAGTTGCCGGGGGTGTGGATGGCTTGGGTTTTGCCACCGCTGAGCAATTGCAAGTCGCTGAGTTCGGGCACCGGCCCAGTTTGACCGGCGCGGTCCATCAGCTCGCGCATGCCGAGCCAATACGAGTAGGCCGACAAAGCCACCAGCTCGGGGCTGCCGTCCGGGGGCGGGGTGCCGTTCATGCTGTAGCGAAAACAGCCTTGAATGCGTTCTTGGTAGCTGTTGACTTTGTTGTTTTTCTTGCGATAGGCCGGATATGCCCAAAACGCCACCCCAATCGGAGAGGCGGTCGGGCGACGCCCAGCGTCGAGGTGGCAGTTGACGCAGTTGAGCGAGTTGCGCACGTACGAGCCGCGCAGCTGCTGGGTGTTGACAAACAATTGGTAGCCGAGCTTGACCTTACGCCCAAAGGCGGTGTCGGGAATGTCGGCCAGCGCCATGGTGGCCGGGCGGCTGGCGGGGGTGGCTTGCTCGCTGGGCAGCGTGGCGTGGTTGGCAAAGTAGTTTGCCAGCGGTTGGATTTCGTCTTCGGTGAGGGCTTGAGCCACGCGCGTCATGGCGCCCGCCGGGTCGCCGGTGCGCAGGCCGTGTTTGAAGTCGCGCAGCTGCTTGGCCAGGTAGTCGGCTTGCTGGCCCATGAGGCGGGGGGTGTCACCCACGCCGACGCCCGATGAGCCGTGGCAGGTAAAGCACGCAGGCAGGTTGCGCGCCCAATCGCCTTGCAGCACCAACTTGCCCACTTGAGTGGCGGGGGCAACCACGTCGCCGCGCGCCAGTAAACGGGTGGAGTTGGCGGGGGCGGGCAAACTGGCAAAGTAGGCCGACACCTGTGCAATGGCCTGGGCATCAGGCAAGGCGGTGGCCATGGGCGTCATGGTGGGACTTTGGCGTTGGCCACGGCGAAAGCGCTCGATTTGGTTGCTGAGGTAGGCCGCAGATAACCCGGCCAGCCGTGGGCCAAGGCCAGCCACCCCTTGGCCGCTTGGGCCATGGCAGGCCACGCAGCTGGTGGCAGCTGGCGGCATGGTGGCTGTTTGGGCCATGGACAGCCACGGCAAAAGGGCCAAGCCCAATCCCATACGCCATGCCTTAGTCTGGCGTGACGCCCCGTTTGGGCGCCAAGTGATGCATTTCATGTGTCTCCCCTATATTCAACCATAGGGGCTACATTTTAAATTTTTATTGTGTCAAAAGAGGCTATTGGTATGTACTTTGGTCGGGTTTGGTGCGGACGAGTTCAGTGGCCGTCGTAGTGCACCAAGGTGTGCAGCGCCAGGCCATGGGCGCGCAGTTTGTGCGAGCCGCCCAAATCGGGCAGGTCAACAATGGCCGCGCCCTCGACCACCGTGGCGCCGAGCTTTTCGAGCACGCGTTTGCCCGCCATCATGGTGCCCCCTGTGGCGATTAAGTCGTCAATCAGCAGCACGCGTTGGCCCGGCTGCACCGCGTCGGTGTGAAGCTCGACCGCGGCGCTGCCGTACTCAAGCTCGTAGGTCTCCTCGACGGTGGTAAACGGCAGCTTGCCCTTTTTGCGTATGGGCACAAAACCCACCCCCAGCTCGTACGCCAGCACCGAGCCAATGATGAAGCCGCGCGCGTCCAGTCCGGCCACCACGTCCGGGCGGTGTGACGGCGCCATGTAACGGTGCACAAAGGCGTCAATGAGCACGCGAAAGACCAGCGGGTTTTGCAGCAACGGGGTGATGTCACGAAACTGCACGCCGGCCAACGGCCAATCGGGCACCGTGCGTATGTGTTGCTTAAGGTAGGCGGCGGTGTCCATGGTTTATCCGTGTAACAGTTGTTGTTCGGCCAGCGTCAGGGCGCTGGGCGGGCCTTGCAAAATCAAGGCATCGTGCATCATAAAGATGGTCTCGGGCGCGGGGTTGAGCCGCGCGCCACCGCGACGCAGGCTGATGAGCTGCACCGCACTGTCAGCCGGTATCAGTGCTTGCCAGCTGCGGCCAATGGCGTGCGTGCCCGGGGTGAGGTTGACGCTGAGCAAGCGGATTTGTTCTTGTTCGTCGGCCGAGTCGTCATCGGCACCATGAAAATACCCGCGCAGCAGGCCGTAGCGCTGGGCGCGCTGCGCTTGCGCCAAGCGCAGCACGCGGCGCATGGGCACACCCACCAGTGCCAAGGCGTGAGAGGCCAGCATCAGGCTGCCCTCAATCGCTTCGGGCACCACCTCGGTGGCGCCTGCTTGGCGCAGCAAATCCAAGTCTCGGTCGTCCACGGTGCGCACAATCACCGGCACCGTGGGCGCGTGCGACTGGGTGTGGGCCAGCACCTTAAGGGCGGTGGTTCGGTCTGGGTACGTCACCACCACTGCGCTGGCGCGTGCTAAGCCCGCGGCCATGAGGGCTTGCAGCCGGGTGGCGTCACCAAACACCACCGCGTCGCCGCCGCTGGCGGCGTGGCGCACGCGGTCAGGGTCTAAGTCAAGCGCAAGGTAGGGAATGTCTTGCGACTGCAGCAAGCGCGCGAGGTTTTGGCCACTGCGGCCGTAGCCGCAAATGAGCACATGCTTTTGTGCGCCCATCGCTTGCTTGGCAATGGTGGTCATTTGCACCGATTGCAGCAGCCAGTCGCTGCCCACCAAGCGAATCACCAAGCCGTCGCTGTATTGAATCAAAAAAGGCGTCAGCAGCATGGACACCACCATGGCTGCGAGCAGCGGGTTAAAGAGCGTGGGCGGCACCAGTCCTTGGCTGGAGGCCAGGGTCAGCAGCACCAGCCCAAACTCACCGGCCTGTGCCAAATACAACCCCACACGCACCGAGACCCCAGGGGCGGCGCCAAAAGCACGCGACAGGCCGGCAATTAACGCAAACTTTAGCGCCATGGGCAGCAGCAACAGCAGCAAAAACAACAACCATTGTTGCCACACGATGCGCCAGTCCAGCAGCATGCCGATGGTGATAAAGAACAAGCCCAGCAACACGTCGTGAAACGGCTTGATGTCGGTTTCAACCTGGTGCTTGAATTCGGTCTCCGAGATCAGCATGCCGGCAACAAAAGCCCCCAGCGCCAGTGACAGCCCGGCGTGTTCGGTGAGCCAGGCCAGCCCCAGCGTGATCAGCAGCAAATTGAGCACAAACAACTCGTGACTGCGCCGGTTGGCCACCAGCGCCAACCACCAGCGCAACACGCGCTGCCCGCCGGTGAGCAACACCAGCAGCAGCACGGCCGCTTTGAGTACGGCAAACCCCAGGGCTTGAACCATGGCCTCTGGCGGCGAGCCCAGTGCCGGAATCAGCACCAGCAGCGGCACCACGGCCAAATCTTGAAACAGCAAAATCCCAACCACGCGCTTGCCGTGTTCGGTTTCTAATTCGCCGCGCTCGGCGGTCATCTTCATCACCAGCGCCGTGCTGCTCATGGCGGCCACGCAACCAAACGCCAGTGCCGTTTGCCACGGCATGCCCCACCACTGCGGAGCCAGGGTGCCAAAGGCCACCGAGGTGATGGTGACCATGCCCAACGTGGTGGCCACTTGCGTCAGCCCCAACCCAAACACATGGCGCCCCATGGTGCGCAGCCGCGTGAGGCTGAACTCCAGCCCGATCACAAACATCAAAAACACCACGCCAAACTCGGCCACGTCGCGCACCTGCTCGGAGTTTTGCGCCAATGCCAAGGCGTTGGGGCCAATCACCACCCCCACCCCCAGGTAACCCAGCACGGGCGGCAACTGCATGACGCGGCACAACACCACCCCCAGCACCGCAGCCAGCAGGTAGAGCAGGGTTAGGTCAAGCGCATTCATGGCTCACATGGTAAGCCCCGCGTCAAGCCCCAGCGGAGGCTGCTTGGCCGATAATCCTCGCATGAGCCAGCCCACCGTTGATTTTGTTGCCGCTGCCGTGGCCAGCGCGCGCGCCACGCTGGCCACCGAGGCCGCGGCCGTGGCCGACTTGGCTCAGCGTTTGGGGCAGCCGTTTGGCCACGCGGTGCATTGCATGCTGCACTGCGCGGGCCGCGTGGTGGTCATGGGCATGGGCAAAAGCGGCCACGTGGGCGGCAAAATCGCCGCCACGCTGGCCTCTACCGGCACCCCTGCGTTTTTTGTGCACCCGGCCGAGGCCAGCCACGGCGACTTGGGTATGCTTACCGCGCGCGACGTGGCCTTGGCCATTAGCAACAGCGGCCAAAGCGAGGAGCTGCTGGTGTTGTTGCCGCTCATTAAACGCATGGGTGTGCCGTTGTTGGTCATGACGGGCGCGCCCGATTCGGCGCTGGCACAAGCCGCCGATGTGGTGCTCGACAGCGCGGTGACGCATGAGGCTTGCCCGCACAACCTGGCGCCTACAGCCAGCACCACCGCGCAGTTGGCGCTGGGTGACGCCTTGGCCGTTGCCCTGTTGCAGCAGCGTGGCTTTGCCCCCGAAGACTTTGCGCGATCGCACCCCGGTGGTGCGCTGGGGCGGCGCCTGCTCACACGGGTGGCCGACTTGATGCGACGCGACGCCGCCATGCCCCTGGTGGCGCCGCAAGACCGCTTGCTCGATGTGTTGCCGCTGATGAGCGAAAAGGGGCTAGGGCTGGTGGTGGCGGTGGACGCCGCGCGCCGTGTTCAAGGGGTGTTAACCGACGGCGACTTGCGCCGGTTGTTGGCCCAAGGCGGTGACGTTCGCACACTGACGGTGGCGCAGGTGATGCAGCGCCAACCACGCCATTTGGCACCCGAAGCCTTGGCCGCTGAGGCCGCGCGCGTGATGGAGGAGCAACGCATCACCAGCGTGCTGGCGGTGGACGACCAAGGCGTGTTGCAAGGCGTGCTTAACAGCAACGATTTGATGCGCGCGCGCGTCATTTAAATCAACCCTTTATGGCAGCCGCGTATGACGCCACCCTCTGACTTCACCCCCGCACTGGCCTTTGGCCCGGACTTGTTGGCGCGGGCCGCAGCCGTACGCGTGCTGCTGTTGGATGTGGACGGCGTGCTCACCGACGGTGGGCTGTGGTGGGGCGAGCACGGTGAGGCGATTAAGCGCTTTCACACCTTGGACGGTCATGGGTTGCGCTTGTTGTCGGCGGCTGGGGTGCGGCCGGTGGTGGTCTCGGGACGTGATTCGGCGGCGTTACGCCATCGGCTGCAAACCCTAAACATGCTGGCGCACGCGCGGCTGGGTGACGCCAACAAGTTGCCGCTGGCCCAACAGGTGCTGGACGAGTTGGGGGTATCGTGGAACCAGGTGGCCGCCGTGGGCGACGACTGGCCCGACGCCCCCCTGCTGCGCCGCGCGGCGCTGGCGTGCGCGCCGCCGCAGGCCCATGCCGAGGTGCTGCGCTTGGCGCACCACGTCACGCGCGCGGGTGCGGGCCAAGGGGCGGTGCGCGAGGTGTGCGACTTGCTGCTGCAAGCGCGCGGCCACTACGCGGCGTTTTGGCGTGAGGCCAGCGCATGAAGGCCCAAGGCTGGCAAGCCTGGTACGCGGCGTTGGTGGCTGCCGCGCCGGTGGTCATCATGGCCTTGTTGGCCCTGTTTACCTTTTGGCTGGAGCGGCAAACCCCAGCGGGCCAACCCCAAGCCGCCGAGGCGGCCCCCAGCGCCGAGCCCGACTACACCGTGCGCAACTTTGTGGCCAAGCAATTCAACGTCGACGGCGTGCTTAGCAGCGAGCTGCAGGGCGAAGTGGGGACGCATTTTCCTGATCGCGAGGTGTTGCGCGTGACGCAGGCCAAGCTACGCAGCCTAAGCGATGCCTCGCCGCCGGTTAACGCGCGGGCCGATCGCCTGTGGGCCTGGGACGATGGGCAACGCTTTGAATTGCACGGCCAGGCCGAGGTGACACAACAACGTGACGGGCAGGTGGTGCGCATGACGTCGCAGCGACTGGTGTACGCCCAGCCCGAGTCACGCGTGTGGACCGACCGCGCCGTGCGCGTGCAGCGCGGCGCCCATCAGGTAATCACCGCCCGCCGTTTTGAATACCGCACCGATACCGGCGTGGCGCAATTTGAGGGCAAAGTGCGCGCCGTGTGGCAGGCCGACGCACCAAGCAAAACGCCGCCCCAGGGGGCGGCGTCTTAGCAAGCGTAAACGCTTAGGGCCGACTAGCCGTCACGGCGACGGTTGCCGCCGTAGGGGCTGCGAAAACCGCCGCCGCCGCCACCACCGCCGCCACCACCAAAGCCACCGCTACGCGGGGGGCGCGGTGCCATGGGGCGGGCTTCGTTGACCACCAAGGCGCGGCCGGCCAGGCTTTGGCCGTGCATGCCTTCAATGGCGGCTTGGGCTTCGCTGTCGCTGCCCATTTCTACAAAACCAAAGCCTTTGGAGCGACCGGTGTCGCGCTCCATCATGACTTTGGCGCTGGCGACGGCGCCAAAAGCCGAAAACGCTTGATGCAAATCATCGTCGCGCACGGAATAGGGCAAGTTGCCCACGTACAGTTTGTTGCCCATGGTTGGGACTCCTAAAAACACATTGTTCACAGCGATAGGAGTTCAGCAGACACCAACCATGCGACACGCGCAGGAAACGAGAGACCTCATCCAATCACCACCCGCACCCCAGTGACACTGGCGAGCGTGGCCGTATTATCGGGGGCAAACCCTGGCTCTGGGGGGCTTTTGTCCCCTGTGGAGGGCGCAAATGGCCAAGAAATGAGGCTTTCTCACCACAAATGGTGCCAGGCCACCGGCCGCGGGGGCTGCCGCTCAACCGGTAAACTGCCGGGATGAGTTGGATTGCCACCCCCCGCAGCCTATCGATAACGCAGCCCTTGGCGCTGCGCAGCGGCGCGGTGTTGCCCAGCTACACGCTTGCCTACGAAACCTACGGCACGCTTAACGCCGCGCGCGACAACGCGGTGTTGATTTGCCACGCGCTCAACGCCTCGCACCATGTCGCCGGGCTTTATGCCGACGCCAGTGGCGCACCCCAGCCGCGTACCGAGGGCTGGTGGAACAACATGGTGGGCCCAGGCAAACCGGTGGATACGAACCGATTTTTTGTGATTGGCGTAAACAACCTGGGCTCGTGCTTTGGCTCGACCGGCCCGATGGACACGCACCCGGACACGGGCAAGGTATACGGCGCTGACTTTCCGGTGGTGACAGTGGAGGACTG
>JALRBF010000090.1 GCA_023262365.1 Burkholderiaceae bacterium | reverse complement strand
CTCACGCTTTTGATGTGCGCCATTTGCCAGCGAAAATCCTCGGCGCTGACGCACGCCACCCCGGCGGCACGCTGCGCCGCGGGCACGGGCTTGAGCGTTTGGGTCGTTACGAACACCGTGGGGGTCAGGCCCTTGAGCATGGCGTGCTCGCGCGGGGCAACGCCACGCGTGACTTGCAGGTACACCATTTGATCGTCACTTGCGGCCGCGCCACCAGTGGCCACGTGGCGCTGCACCAGCTCGTCCATCACCTCGCGCCACTGCGCCGCGTCCATGGGGTTGGCCAAGGCAATGGCTTGCAGCGAGCGCTGCAACCGCGCCATGTGCTGCGCGAACCGAAACGGCTTGCCCGCGTACACCGGCACCACCTCGTACACCCCGTCGCCAAAAATAAAGCCACGGTCCATAACGCTGATGTGCGCCTCGCCCAGCACGGTGTAGCGGCCGTTAAGGTAACACGGCTGGTTGGCAATGGCGTCAATTGACATGGTTGGGCTCCTAAAGGTTGGGCAGCTGCGCGCGCGCATCGCGGCGCGCCAGCCGCTTTAGCAAATGCTCCACCTCGGCGCGTGCGGCCGGCGGCAGCACCGCGCCGGGCTGGCGCTGCGTGTCGTGCGCCAGCAAGCCGCGACGCATGAGTACGTATTTGCGCACCGCCAAGCCCACGCCGGGTTGCTGCTCGTAGCGCAGCAGCGGCAGGTGCGCGTCAAACAAATCGTGCATGGCATCGGCCTGCCCCGCACGCCACAGTTGCACCATGTCGCACAGCATCTCGGCAAAAGCGTAGCCGGTGTTGGCGCCGTCGGCGCCACGGCCCAGCTCTTGGTCAAAAAACAAACCGCCATTGCCACACAAAATGGCCAAGCGGCGCATGCTGCCCTCGGCCTCAAAGGCGCGCAGCGCGCTGATTTTGTCCAGCCCCGGCCAATCTTCGTGCTTAAGCATCACCACCGAGGGCAGCGCCTGCACCATGCGGCGAATCACCCCCGGGCTCATTTGCACGGCAAAACTCAGCGGGTAGTCTTGCACCACCATGGGCACGTCTTGACCCACGGCCTGCACCGCTTGGGTGTAGTACGCCACAATTTGGTCGTCGGTGCGCAAGGTGTTGGGCGGCGCCACCATTACCCCAGCGGCGCCGGCTTGCATGGCCTCTTGCGCCAGCGCGCGCATGCTGGCAAAGCCCGGGGCCGACACCCCCACCACCACCGGCAACTGGGGCATGCACCGCACCGCCTGCTGCACCAGCGCCACGCTCTCGGCGTGGGTGAGCTTGGGCGCCTCGCCCAGCTGCCCCAGCACCGTCACGCCACAGGCGCCGCACGCCACGTAGTGGGCATAAAGCCGCGCCATGGAGTCGTGATCAACCTCGCCACTGGGCAAAAACGCCGTGGGCGCAATGGGCATGACGCCAGACAGTTGGGCGTGCAAGCGAGTCATTGCACCGCCCTCGGGTGACAGGTGCAGTCTAGGGAAAACACCATGAGCGCAATCATCAGTAAAGTCTTATTCTTCAAACGTTTGAATGAAAATTGGAGACTCCCATCATGTCACGGTTCAAGATTGGGTTGGCAATGGTCTCGCTGACCATTGTCGCACTCGCGGCGCCGGCTCAGGCGCAATCCCTGCAAGTTAAGGTATGGGCCTCGGCGTGTGCCAACTGCCACGGCACCAACGGCAAAGCCCAAGGCGCGGCGGCCACGCTGGCCGGGCAAAGCCAAGCCGATCTGGTGGCCAAAATGCAAGCATACAAAACCGGCCAGCGCCCGGCCACGCTGATGCATCAAATTGCCAAGGGCTACACCGACGAGCAAATCGAACAAATTGCTGCCTACTTGGCGGCGCAGAAATAAAAGGAGCTTCCTCATGGAACGTCGCGCTTTACTTCAAGCCCTAGGCGGCGGCGCCGCCGTGGCGGCCACCGGACTTACCGCGGGCTGCGCCACCATTGGCGGCAAGCAAGCCAAAGTGGTCGTCATAGGTGGCGGCTTTGCCGGCTCCACCGCAGCCAAGTACATCCGGATGTGGTCCGAGGGCAGCATACAAGTCACCATGGTCGAGCCCAACGAGGCGTTTTGGTCTTGCCCCATCTCTAACCTGGTGCTTGGCGGCAGCAAAACCATGGCCGACATCACCACCCCCTACGACAACCTGGCCAAAAAGCACGGCGTGCAAGTGGTACGCGACAGCGTGACCCGCATTGACCCCAAGGCCAAAACCGTGGCCTTGGCTGGTGGCGGCACCCTGGCGTATGACCGCCTCATTGTCTCGCCCGGCATCGACTTTATGTACGAAAAAATTCCTGGCCTCAACAACGCCATGGCCCAAGCCAAGGTGTTGCACGCCTGGAAGGCGGGGCCGCAAACCGTGGCGCTGCGCAAGCAACTTGAAGCCATGCCCAACGGCGGTGTGTACGCCCTGGCCATTCCGGGCTCGCCCTACCGCTGCCCGCCCGGGCCATACGAGCGCGCCTGCCAAATTGCCAACTACTTTCAACAAGCCAAGCCCAAGAGCAAGGTGCTCATTCTTGACGCCAACAAAGACGTGACCTCAAAGGGCAAGTTTTTTAAAGCGGCATGGGCCAACAAGTACCCCGGCATGGTGGAGTACCGCGGCAGCCACAAACTGGTGGACGTGGACGTGGCCACCAACACGCTCAAGTTTGAGTTCAACGACGACGTCAAGGCCGACGTGCTTAATGTGATTCCCGACATGCGCGCGGGCACCATTGCGCGCAGCAGCGGCTTGGCCACGGCCGACAACCGCTGGTGTGAGGTGGACTTTTTGACCTACGAGTCCAAGGCCATGCCTGGCGTGCACGTGCTTGGCGATTCGATTGCAGCGGCGCCCAAAATGCCCAAGTCGGGCCACATGGCCAACCAACACGGCAAAACCTGCGCCGCCGCGGTGGTGGCCATGCTTAGTGGGCAAGAGGTACCGGCCATGCCAGTTTTTGCCAACACTTGCTACAGCTTCTTGGACACCCAAGAAGTCGTGCATGTGGCCGCCGTGTACAGCTACGACGCCGAGAAAAAAACCATGCTGCCCGTCAAAGGTTCCGGTGGTGTGTCGGCCGAGCCCAGCAAGCTCGAGGGCACCTACGCCATGGCGTGGGCGCAAAACATTTGGGCTGACATGCTGGCGTAACCCGCCACGCTTGGTGCAGCCAGCAGGCCCCGCGGGGCCTGCTTTTTTTGCCTAAAGCTGCGGGCCCCAGGGGGCGGCGAGCATCAGCTGATTTTCTTGTGACAAAAACGACGGCCGCACCTTGGCGGCAAACGCGCCAAAAGCCGGGTCGGCAAACACCCCGCTCCAAAACGCGCGGCGGTCGGCCTCGTCTTCAAACTTCCACAAGTGCACCAACTTGTGCAGCGCACCCACATCGCCCACAAAATAACTGATCAACCGCGGCGGATGCTTTTGAAAAGCCGGCCAGCCTTCGTTTTTGTACAAATCAAGCACCTTGGGCATGTGGCCCACCTGAACGGTATAAGTGCGTAGTTCAAAAATTGCCATGGTTTGCTCCTTTAGGGGGTACGTCTTAATATGCGCAATCTATCAAACAACTTGCCCCGCCCATGTCACCTACCACACCGCCGAGCACCGGCGCCTTACAAACCGGCGTTAAGCGCCGCCACGTGTGGGCTTGGGCCATGTACGACTTTGCCAACTCGGGCTACACCACGGTGGT
>JALRBF010000064.1 GCA_023262365.1 Burkholderiaceae bacterium | reverse complement strand
GGCACCACTTGGTCATGGGGCTGGTTTTCGATCAGCTGGATGATGCGGGTGCCGATCACCACCGCATCTGCCACCCGGCCCACGGCCTGGGCGCTGGCGGCATCGCGGATGCCAAAGCCCACCCCAACCGGAATTTTGACGTGTTGGCGTATGCGCGGCAGCATGGCCTCCACCTCGTCGGTGTTAAGGTGGCCCGCGCCGGTTACGCCCTTGAGCGAGACGTAGTACACGTAGCCACTGGCCAGCTGCGCCACGTGCGCCATGCGCGCCTCGGTGGAGGTGGGTGCGAGCAAAAAAATCAAATCCAAACCCGCTTGCTTCAGGCTTGCGGCAAAGGCTTCGCAGGACTCAGGTGGGTAGTCCACCACCAGCACGCCGTCCACACCGGCATTAGCCGCCTCGCTCACAAAGGCCTCAGGGCCGTGCAACAAGTCAAAGCGTTCAATGGGGTTGGCGTAGCCCATTAGCACCACCGGGGTGTGCGAATTGGTTTGCCTAAACGCTTGAACCATGTGCAACACCTGCGTCATGCCCACCCCCTGGGCCAAAGCCGCTTCGCCGGCGCGTTGAATGGTGGGGCCGTCGGCCATGGGGTCAGAAAACGGCACGCCCAGCTCGATGATGTCGCAGCCGGCTTCGACCATGGCGTGCATCAAATCGGGGGTGGCCTCGGGGTGGGGAAACCCCGCTGTCACGTACGGAATCAGCGCTTTTCGCCCCTGGGCTTGCAGGGCGCTGAGGCAGGTGGCGATGCGGCTCATGGCTGCATGACCACCGGCGCAAAGCCCGCGCCCTTAACCCCCTGGCCCTGACACGAGGGCCGGCAGTAAAAGTCGGCACCGCTTAGGTCGGCCACGGTGCCAATGTCTTTGTCACCCCGGCCAGAGAGGTTAACCAAAATCGACGCGGTGCTGGGCATGGAGGGCGCCAGCTTCATGGCGTACGCCACGGCGTGCGCCGATTCGAGTGCGGGGATGATGCCTTCCGTTCGGCACAGGTGATGAAATGCCGCCAGTGCCTCGGCGTCGGTGATGCCCACGTACTCAGCGCGTTTGATGTCGTGCAAGTAAGCGTGCTCGGGGCCGACACCGGGGTAGTCCAGCCCTGCGCTGACCGAATGCGTCTCGGTGATTTGCCCTTGTTCGTTTTGCAGCAAGTAGGTGCGGTTGCCGTGCAGCACGCCAGGTTGGCCGCGGCCAATTGAGGCCGCGTGTTTGCCGCTGTCTAGGCCTTCGCCGGCGGCCTCCACACCAATCAGGCGTACCCCATGGTGGTCAATGTACGGATGAAAGATGCCCATGGCGTTGCTGCCGCTGCCTTTGAGTCTGCCTGGAACGCGGAGGATACAGTCGCCGCGGTTCAGCAGGCACGCTTGCGTACCACTGACTACGGCATCGACAAGCTGCCTGCCATCATCGTCGGCGGCCGCTACCGGGTGACGGAGAACGCCAGGGTCTTCAACCATACCGAGCTGAACATCGCGGTCAACCTGGTCATACGCCGCTTGCGCGACGAACGCCGCAGCGATTTCTGATCCTTTATTATTCGGGCGCAATCTCGAAGGCGAAAAGGGCATTGCCCGGGCGGCCGACGATGCAGCAATTACCCGACAGCACGTACACCATCCCGTCCACCACCACCGGGCCCGGTCCGTCTATCGAACCGCCCGCTGCCGGCACACCATTGATGGTTTCAAACTCCGGGTTGGTGTTGAAGGTCCACAGCACTTCACCGTCCTCGGCGCGGTAAACGCGCATGCCGCCGTCGGCTGAGCCGGAAAAAACAGCCCCGGGAATGGCGGTCACGGCCGCCGACTGGGTGGCACGGCAGCCGCGGCCGGGTTCACAGAGCAGGTCTGCCGGCGGAGCCGCCCATACGCCGCGACCCGTTGCCAGGTCGATGCCGTGGATACCGCCAGAATCCGGGTTGGCGTAGCCGCTGACACC
>JALRBF010000004.1 GCA_023262365.1 Burkholderiaceae bacterium | reverse complement strand
GCTCAAGTCACCACCAATCGCGCCGCTGTCAGCAGCCACGGCACGGTAGGTCAAGCCGAAGCGGTCAAAGATGTTGCGGTACGCAGCGGCCATGACTTGGTAGCTTTGCTTGGCGCTGTCTTGGTCGCGGTCAAAGCTGTACGCGTCTTTCATGATGAATTCGCGGCCACGCATCAATCCAAAACGCGGGCGACGCTCGTCGCGGAATTTGGTTTGAATTTGGTACAGGTTTTTGGGCAGTTGGCGGTAGCTGCGTAATTCTTGGCGGGCAATGTCAGTCACCACCTCCTCGCTGGTGGGTTGCACCACAAAGTCGCGGCCATGGCGGTCTTGCAGGCGCAGCAGCTCGGGGCCCATTTTTTGAAATCGCCCGGTTTCTTGCCATAGCTCGGCCGGTTGCACCATGGGCATGCTTAGCTCAATGGCACCGGCGCGGTTCATCTCTTGGCGCACAATGGCCGCAACCTTGTGCACCACGCGTAGGCCCATGGGCATAAACGTGTAAATGCCCGAGCCCAGGCGCTTGATCATGCCGGCACGCAGCATCAGGCGATGGCTGACGATTTCGGCATCGGCAGGCGCCTCTTTGAGAGTAGAGATAAGAAACTGGCTGGCTTTCATGGTGTAACCGGTGTCAAGCGTCTGCACAAATGGCGCGTGAGGTGCATAATCGACGCAACTGAAAAAACAAAGATTGATTATGCTTGACCGCGAAGGCTTCAGGCCCAACGTCGGCATCATTCTGCTCAACCAAAAGAATCAGGTTTTTTGGGGCAAACGCATTCGCAGCACCTCTTGGCAGTTCCCGCAAGGGGGTATTGACCGCGGCGAAACGCCTGAGCAGGCGATGTATCGTGAGCTTCACGAGGAGCTTGGGTTGCGTCCCGAACACGTAAGCATCGTGGGGCGCACGCGCAACTGGCTGCGCTATGAGGTGCCCGAGCGCTTCATTCGACGCGACGCGCGCGGGCACTACCGTGGGCAAAAACAAATTTGGTATTTGCTGCGCCTGCTTGGGCACGACTGGGACCTGAACTTGCGCGCCACCAACCACCCTGAATTTGACGCCTGGCGCTGGAACGATTACTGGGTACCACTGGACGTGGTAATCGAATTCAAACGCGGGGTGTACCAAAAAGCGCTGGCCGAGTTGGCGCGCTTTGTGGGGGGCATGGCCAGCCAAGGTGGCAAGCGGCGCGGGGGCAACCCCAGTGGTGCACCCCCCAGCGCACCTGAGCGGCGCGTGCGCACGCCATTTGCCATTCATCACCGGGTTGAGCTGCCGCCAGGGGCCAGCTTTGACCCCGACCCCAACCGACGTTAACGCATCAACACCAAGTTGGTGCGGTGCACCATTTCGGGCTCGGCGACGTAACCCAGCACCTGGGCAATGCGCGACGACGCCGTGCCACACAGCCGCCTGGCCTCGCCGCTGGGGTAGTTGGCCAAGCCGCGTGCCACCTCGCGGTTGTGCTGGTCACAGATGCCAATCACATCACCCCGAGCGAACTCGCCGTATACGGCGGTCATGCCAATGGGCAACAGGCTTTTGCCCTCTTGCGCCAGTTTGGTCACGGCGCCGTCGTCAACCGTGACGTAACCCGGCATTTGCAGCTGGTTGGCCATCCAGCGCTTGCGCGCCTGTCCCTTGCCGGTCGTCGGCCTCAGGCATGTGCCCACCGCTTCACCGCGCGCCAAGCGTGGCAGCACCTCGTCTTGACGACCCGACGCGATGACGGTGGTGGCCCCCACCAGGGCCGCCCGCCTGGCCGCCAGTACCTTGGTGATCATGCCGCCCTTGCCAATGAGGCTACCGGCACCGCCAGCCATGGCCTCAAGGGCCGGGTCACCGGCTTGCCCCTCGGTGAGCAACACGGCGTTGGGGTCGTGGCGTGGGTCGGTGGTGTAAAGGCCCTGCTGGTCGGTAAGTATCACCAAGGCGTCGGCCTCCACCACACTGGCCACCAAAGCCGCCAGGGTGTCGTTGTCACCAAACTTGATTTCGTCGTTGACCACGGTGTCGTTTTCGTTAATCACCGGCACCACGCCCAAACGCAACAGCGTGAGCAACGTGGAGCGCACGTTGAGGTAGCGCTCGCGGTCGGCCACGTCACCGTGGGTAAGCAACACCTGCGCGCTGGCCAGCTGGTGGCTGCGCAGCTTGCTCTCGTACATGTGCACCAGCCCCATTTGCCCCACGGCGGCCGCGGCTTGCAGCTCGGGTAACTCGCTGGGCCGACGCGGCCAACCCAACCGCCGCATGCCCTCGGCCACCGCGCCGCTGCTGACGATAAGCACCTCGCGCCCGTCCCGGGCCAAAGCCGCGAGTTGCTCACACCAACGCCCAATCGCCACCTCGTCTAGGCCGCGCCCGTCGTTGGTGACCAAACTCGAGCCGACTTTAATGACCCAACGCCGCGCCTGGCGCAACCGTGCGTGGGCGGCCTCGACGCTCATGGCGTGGCCTCGTTGCCAAAGCGCGGGTCAACCACCTGCTCGGCCTGGCGTGGCCGGGCCACGGCTTGGTACACGTCGCGCATCAACGCCACGCAACCCTCGCGCGTCAGCGCCGAGATGCTGTACACCGGCTGCTCGGTCACGCCCAAGCGTTGGGTGAAATCGGCCACGCGCTGGGCCCGCTCGTGGGGCGGCACCATGTCCAGCTTATTGAGCACCAGCCAGCGCGGTTTGTTGGCCAACTCGGTGTCGTAGGCGGCCAACTCGGCCAAGATGGCTTGCGCACTTTGCACCGGGTCGCTGTCGTCAAACGGTGCCATGTCCACCAAATGCAGCAGCAAACGGGTACGCTGCAAGTGGCGCAAAAACTGGTGCCCCAGACCGGCGCCTTGCGCGGCGCCTTCGATGAGGCCGGGCACATCGGCCATGACAAAACTTTGCTCGGCGGCCACGCGTACCACCCCCAGGTTGGGGTGCAAGGTGGTAAATGGGTAATCTGCCACCTTGGGGCGCGCGTTGGAGACCGCGGCAATTAAGGTGGACTTGCCGGCGTTGGGCATGCCCAGCAGCCCCACGTCAGCCAGTACCTTGAGCTCGAGGTGCAGGCTAAAACGCTCGCCCGGTTTGCCCAGGGTTTTTTGGCGCGGCGCGCGGTTGGTGGAGCTTTTGAAGTGCAAATTGCCCAGCCCACCCTCACCGCCTTTGGCCACCACCTCGCGCTGGCCGGGTGCCAGCAATTCCAGCATGGGCTGCTCGCTGTCGGCCACCCGCAGCACGGTGCCCACGGGCATGCGCATCTCAATGTCGGCGCCCTTGGCACCGTACATGTCCGAGCCCTTGCCGTGCTCGCCACGCCCGGCTTCAAAGCGGCGCTGGTAGCGAAAATCAATCAGCGTGTTAAGCGAGGCGTCGGCCACCACCCACACGTTGCCCCCGCGCCCGCCGTCGCCGCCGTCGGGGCCGCCAAACTCGCGGTATTTTTCGCGCCTAAACGACGCGCACCCGTTGCCCCCGTCACCGGCGGCAACGTCAATGGTGGCCTCGTCAACAAACTTCATGATGGGTGGATTGTAGGTTTGCCCGCGCACAAAAAAGCCCGCTGAAGCGGGCCTTTTGCAGCAAGCCTAACGCTTGAGTGGACGTGGCGCTTAGGCCGCCACCGGTGTGACGGAGACAAACTGACGCCCAAACTCGCCCTTGACGGCAAACGAGACCGTGCCGTCTACCGTGGCGAACAAGGTGTGGTCTTTGCCCATGCCTACGTTGGTGCCGGGATGGAACTTGGTGCCGCGCTGGCGAACAATGATGCCACCGGCTGCAATGACCTGGCCGCCAAACACCTTGACACCCAACATTTTGGGCTTGGAGTCGCGACCGTTACGCGTTGAGCCGCCGCCTTTTTTCTGTGCCATGTGTGGGTCTCCTTAGCCTTGAATCGCGCTGATTTCAAGCTCGGTGAAATACTGCCGATGGCCTTGGCGCTTTTGGTAGTGCTTGCGACGGCGCATTTTGAAGATGCGAATTTTGTCGCCGCGCCCTTGCGCCACCACCTTGGCCGTGACTGCCGCGCCGCTGACCAGCGGGGTGCCGATTTTGAGGTCGCTGCCGTTGCCCACGGCCAAAACCTCGCTGAGCACGATTTCAGCGCCGACGTCAGCGACGATTTGCTCGACTTTAATTTTTTCGCCAGCGGCCACGCGATACTGCTTGCCACCGGTTTTAACAACCGCGTACATACGATTTTCCTTCCAACCGGGAAACCCGAAATTGTAGCACCTTCTGTAATAATTGCCCAGTGACGACATCCACCCCCCCTCTTGCCGACCCGCTGGCCCTAATTGCCGCGGACATGACCGCCCTAGACGGGGTGATTGCCCAACGCCTGCAAAGCCAGGTGCCCCTGGTGGGCGAGGTGTCGCAGTACATTATTGGCGCCGGGGGTAAGCGGCTGCGCCCGGCCTTGCTGCTGCTCATGGCGGGGGCGCTGGGCCTTATCGGGCCACATCGGCTCACCTTGGCCGCGGTGGTCGAATTTATTCACACCGCCACCTTGCTGCACGACGACGTGGT
>JALRBF010000366.1 GCA_023262365.1 Burkholderiaceae bacterium | reverse complement strand
TGTGGCCCGACTTTAAAGCCGCCTGGCCCAGCGTGGTGGCCGGGGCCACAACCTCACCGGCCAACGTGGTCGAGCCCTTTACCACCATGGGCCCGTTTTGGCTGCCCACCATCAACACCGCGTTGTTGCTTACCTCGGGCGTGACGCTAACCATTGCCCACCACGCCCTGCAAGCGGGCAACCGCGCCAAAACGCTGCCCTTTATGTGGCTCACGGTGGCGTTGGGTGCCATCTTTTTGTGCGTGCAGGGCTACGAGTACTACCACGCCTACACCGACCTCAACCTCAAGCTCAGCTCGGGCGTTTATGGCTCAACCTTTTTCATGCTCACGGGCTTTCACGGCTTTCACGTGCTTGTGGGCATGCTGATGCTGCTGTTTATTACGCTGCGCTTGCACGCCGGCCACTTTACTGCGCAGCGCCACTTTGGCTTTGAGGGCGCGGCTTGGTACTGGCACTTTGTTGACGTGGTGTGGCTGGGCCTGTACGTGCTGGTGTACTGGCTATAAATCGGAGGCAAGGCGGCGTCAGCGGCTACTGCCCGCTGGCAATGCCGGTGGGCTGTATCCAGCCCAGCTGGTGGGCCACAATCAGCAACACAAACAGCGCCACCGACAAGCCCACGCGCCACGCCAGGGCGCGCGCCATGTTGTGTGGTTTGGGGTCGGCCCGGGGCTGGCCCGACTCGTCCACTCGGCGCCGCATCATCATTAGCAGCGCCGAGCCCAAGGCCGCCAAAATGCCCAAAAACAACACCGCAATTAACCACTTCATGGGCGCATTATGCGGCCATTGATTCGCCAGCGTGCCCACTGGGCGGTGGCTGTGCTGGCGCTGGTGGTGGTGGCCACCACCGCGCGGCTGGGGTGGTGGCAGCTGCAGCGCGCCGAGCAAAAGCAAACCCTTGGCCAGCAGCGCCAAGCCCAGCAGCAGCGGCCTGCGCTTACCGAGGCCAGCGCCGCCACGTGGCAGCGGGGGGACGTGTTGCGCCGTGTGACCCTGCAAGGCCGCTGGCTGGACGCCCACACCGTGTATTTGGACAACCGGCAAATGCAAGGGCAGCCCGGTTTTTTTGTGCTCACCCCGCTGCAAGTGGCGTCCGACCGCGCGCTGGTGGTGCAGCGCGGCTGGGTGGCGCGCAACTTTGAAGACCGCACCCGCTTGCCGCCAGTTGCCACACCCGGCGGTTTGGTAAGCGTGCAGGGCCGGCTGGCCATGCCACCAAGCGCCTTGTTGGCCCTAGGCAGCGAGGGCCGATCGCGTTTGCGCCAAAATCTAAACTGGGGCGACTACCAGCAGCAAGTCGGCTTGGCGCTTGGCCCTTTGTCGGTGCAACAAACCGGTGAGCTGGGCGATGGCCTGCAACGCCAGTGGTACCAGCCCGACGATAAAGTATCCATGCACCATGGATACGCTTTTCAGTGGTTTGCTTTATCCGTCTTAACGGCGGTGTGGTACGGATGGTTTTATGTCAACACACGAAACAGGCGCAAACAACAGCGGCGATGAGCCCCTGGGCCTCACCGTGCACACCATGGCTGCGGCCTCGCTGGAGGCGCCACGGCGCGGGTCGGGGCGCGTCCAAATGTTGTTGGTGCTGGCCGTGTGCGCCGCGCCGGTGCTGGCCTCTTACCTGGCCTACTACGTGGTTCGCCCCGAGGCGCGCAGCAACTACGGCGCGCTCATTGCCCCACCGCGTCCGCTGCCCGGCGTAGCGGCCACCAACCCCAGCGGCCAGCCCGTGGCCTTGCCCAGCCTGCGCAACCAGTGGCTGCTGGTAAGCGTGGGCCCAAGTGCCTGCCCCGCCGGGTGCGAGCGCCGCCTGTACTTGCAGCGCCAACTGCGCGAAAGCCTGGGCCGCGAAAAAGACCGCGTGGACTGGGTATGGCTGCGCACCGACGCCGCGCCGCTGCGCCCAGCCTTGGCCCAAGCGGTGCAAGCGGCCACCGTATTAACCGTGCCACCGGCTGCCTTGCAAGCCTGGCTTGAACCCGCCCCCGGCCACACGCTGGATGACCACTTGTATTTGGTTGACCCACAGGGCAACTGGATGATGCGCTTTGCCGCTGACCTTGACGTAAAAAAAGCCCGCCGCGACATCGAGCGCCTGCTGCGCGCCTCGGCCAGCTGGGACCAGGCGGGCCGACCATGACGCCCACCACCCCCGTGTGGCACCTTGGCCCAACCGGCAGCTTGCTGCTGATGGCCGTGATGGTGGCCCTGCCGCCGCTGGTGTGGGTGGCGTGGCAAAGCCGCCGCAGCGGCCAGGGCGGCCACGCCGGGTACAGCCGGCTGCTGGGCCTTACGGTGTTCCTTACCTTTGACCTGATTGTGTTTGGCGCCTTTACCCGCTTAAGCGACTCGGGCCTGGGCTGCCCCGACTGGCCCGGTTGCTACGGCCACGCCTCGCCCCTGGGCGCCTCGGCCATGATTGCCCAAGCCCAAGCCGCCATGCCCACGGGGCCGGTTACGCTGTCCAAGGCGTGGATTGAAATGATTCACCGCTACCTCGCCAGCGGCGTGGGCTTTTTGGTGGTGGTGCTTACCGTGTGGGCGTGGCGCCTGCGCGCGCTGCGGCCGCACGCGTGGCTGCTGTCGGCGGCTACGCTGCTGTGGGTGATGCTGCAAGGCGCCTTTGGCGCGTGGACGGTAACCTGGCGCTTGATGCCCCTAATCGTGACCGCTCACTTACTGGGTGGGCTCACCCTGCTGGCGCTGCTGCGCTGGCAACACGTGCGCTGGTGGGTCACCCGTGCGGCCCCGGCCTTGCCCTGGCGCGGCGCCGTGCTGGCCTTGGCGGTGGCCTTGGTGGGCCAACTGGCACTGGGCGGCTGGGTAAGCACCAACTACGCCGTGCTCGCGTGCAGCGATTTTCCAACCTGCCAAGGGGTGTGGTGGCCTGCGGCCGACTGGGCCCAAGGCTTTACCCTATGGCGCGAACTGGGCCAAACCGCCCAAGGCCAAGGCCTACCCTTTGCCGCGCTTACCGCCATTCACATGGCGCACCGCCTGTGGGCGCTGGTGGTGGTGGCCCTGGCCGTGGCCCTGGCCGTGGCATGGTGGCGCCGTGGCCACACCGGCGCGGCTGGCGTGCTGCTGGCCTGCGTGGCCTGGCAAGTGGCCAGTGGCCTAACCAACGTGGTGCTGCAGTGGCCGCTGGTGGCCGCGCTGGCACACACCGCTGGCGCGGCGCTGTGGGTGGCCATCATGGCCGGTTGGCTGGCACGGAGGACAGCATGACCCAAGCCACCACCCGCTGGCAGCAATACCACGCGCTCATGAAGCCGCGCGTGATACAACTGATTGTGTTTTGCGCCCTTATTGGCATGGTGCTGGCCGTACCCGGCGTGCCCACCATGGCGCAAATTACCCTGGCGCTTTGGGCCTCGCTGGGTATTTGGCTGGTCTCGGGTGCGGCCGCGGCCTTTAACTGCCTGATTGAGCAACACATTGACCAACGCATGAAGCGCACCGCCTGGCGCCCCACCGCCAGCGGTGAACTGACCACCCCCCAAGCGCTGGCGTTTTCGGCGGTCTTGTGTGTCGCTGGCTCTGCCATTTTGTGGTGGGCGGTAAACCCGCTAACCATGGCGCTAACCTTTGCCACCTTTGTCGGTTACGCCGTGGTGTACACCGTGTGGCTTAAGCCCCGAACCCCGCAAAACATTGTGATTGGTGGCGCCTCGGGCGCCATGCCCCCGGTGCTGGGCTGGGCCGCCATGACTGGCGAGGTAAGCGCCGAGGCGCTGGTGCTGTTTTTAATTATTTTTTTGTGGACACCGCCGCACTTTTGGGCGCTGGCGCTGTACCGCATTGAAGACTACCGCCAAAGCGGCCTGCCCATGATGCCGGTAACGCACGGCATGCGCTACACCCAACTGCAAATTTTGCTCTACACCGTGTGGCTTTTGGCTGCGGTGCTGCTGCCCGTGCTGCTGGGCATGAGTGGCTGGCTGTACCTGGTGGTGGCGGGTTGGGCCTCGGGCCGTTTTATTTGGTACGCCTGGCGCCTGTACCGGCGTTATTCCGATGCCCTAGCGCGCCAAACCTTTAAATTTTCTCTGTGGCATTTGTCGGTGGTGTTTGGCGCGTTGCTGCTTGACCACTACTGGCAGGTATGGCGCGCATGGTAGCCACGCCCACGCCCACCCCCAGGCCCCGGCTACGAACCCGCTGGGCCACCTGGGCGGGCCTGCTGCTGGCCTTGGCGCTTGGCGCGTGTGGCAACCCGGCGTTTAAACTCATCGACCTAACCGGCGCCGACTACGCGCGCGGCTTTAACCTACCCGACGCCAACGGCCAACCCCGCGCCTTACAAGACTACGCCGGGCGCGTGGTGGTGGTGTTTTTTGGTTATGTGCAATGCCCCGACGTATGCCCCACCACCTTGACCGAATGGCAGCAAGTGCGCCAAGCCTTGGGGGCAGACGGTGCGCGCGTGCAAGTGGTGTTTGTAACCGTAGACCCCGCGCGCGACACCCCCGAGGTGCTGCGCGCCTACATGGCCAACTTTGACCCCAGCTTTGTGGCCCTGGTGCCCAGCGCCGAGGCGCTGCGCCAAGTGGCCAGCGAATACAAAGTGTATTACCGCCAAGTGCCAGGCCCCACGCCCACCAGTTACACCATGGAGCACAGCGCCGGTGCCTACGTGTACGACCCCAACGGCCAACTGCGCCTGTACGCGCGCTACGGCGCCAGCGTCGAGGCCCTAACCCACGACGTACGTTTGTTGCTAGGTGGCCATTGACCCAGTGGGTGCCTAGCCAATGGGGCAGTCTACTGGTACGACGGTAGCGTTCTCGCGGTTGACAGCGTAGCAGCCACATTTGATATCTAATGCCAACTCGATAAATGGCTTGTTGATCTATGTCTGAACTATTTAAAAACTTTGCCTTTGCTCGCCCCAGCGGGGCGCTGACGCTATCCAACCGTGTGGTGGTGGCACCGATGTGCCAGTACTCGGCCCAGCAAGGCTGCGCCAACGACTGGCATTTGGCGCACTGGATTGGCTTGCTTAACGGCGGGGCGGGGCTGGTGATGCTAGAGGCCACGGCCGTAACCGAGGAGGGGCGTATTACTCCTGGCTGCTTGGGGCTGTACAACGAAGCCACGGCAGCTGCGCTTGATGACCATTTGCAGCGCGCCCGCCGGCAGGCGCCGCCGGTGCCGGTGTGTTTGCAACTGGCGCACGCGGGGCGCAAGGGTTCAAGCGCCGAGCCATGGAACGGTGGTGGACTGCTCGGTGTGCCGCAAGGGGGGTGGCCCACCTTGGCGCCGTCGGCGTTGGCCCATGCCCCGGGCGAGGCCACGCCGCAGGCGCTTGACGACGAGGGGCTGGCCCGGATTGCACAGGCTTTTGTGCACAGCGCGCGCCAGGCCGCGGACATGGGCATTGAGGCCATTGAGCTACACGCCGCCCATGGCTACTTGTTGCACGAGTTTTTGTCGCCGGTGTCCAACCACCGCACCGACGCCTATGGCGGCAACTTTGAGGGGCGCATTCGTTACCCGCTTGAGGTGTTTGCCGCGGTGCGGCAGGCTTACGCGGGTGTGCTGGGCATGCGCATTTCGGCTTCGGACTGGGTAGAGGGTGGCTGGACGCCCGAGGAAACCGCTGATTTGGCGCTAAGGCTCAAGCAAGCGGGCGCCGATTTTGTGCATATTTCGTCGGGCGGGGTGTCGCCTCAACAAAAAATTGCCATTGGCCCAGGCTACCAGGTGCCGTTTGCGCGCATGGCGAAGCAAAAGTCGGGGCTGCCTACGATTGCCGTGGGGTTAATTACGCAGCCCGATCAAGCCAATCAGGTGCTGGCCGATGGTGACGCCGATTTGGTGGCACTGGCTCGGGCGTTTTTATACAACCCGCGCTGGGGTTGGGCGGCCGCGGCGGCACTGGGCGGCGAGGTGACGGCCAACGCACAGTACTGGCGCTGCCTGCCGCCGGGAACCGGACGTATTTTTGGTGACATTCACGTGGGCATGCGCTAGCCTGGGACTGGCCCACCGTGCTTTACGAGGTGAGCCTGCGCGAACTCTTGGTACCACGGGAGGCAATCAGGATTGGCCATGGTCTCGGGATTGACCACCTGCTGCAGGGGGTGGCCTAGCATGAGCTTTTTGATGGGTAACTCCTGCTTTTTCCCTGTGAGGGTGCGCGGTATTTGTTCAACAGAAAAAATATCGTCCGGGACAAAACGAGGACTGAGCGCGGTTTTTATCGCGTTGCTCAGTTGATTCTTTAGTGCCTCGCTAAGTTCAGTGCCAGGCCGCAGCACCACAAACAACGGCATGTAGCTGGGTCGGCCTAAATATTCAAGGTCCACCACCATACTGTCTAGCACGTCGGGTAGGGCTTCTACGGCATTGTAAATTTCGCTGGTGCCCATGCGCAGGCCGTGGCGGTTAATGGTTGCGTCCGAGCGGCCGTAAATAATGCAGCTGCCGTCGGGCAGCACGCGCAGCCAGTCGCCGTGGCGCCACACCGCGCCCATGGCTGGATCGCCATCCCCGCCGCCGGGTTGGCGGCCTTGGCCGGGGGCAAAGTGTTCAAAGTAGCTGGCTCGGTAGCGGCTTTGCTCGGCATCGCCCCAAAAGTACAAAGGCATTGACGGGATGGGTTGGGTGCACACCAGTTCTCCAACGGCGTCGGTCACGGCTTGGCCTTCGTCGCTCCAGGACTGGACGCTGCAGCCCAGCAAGCGGCATTGCATACGTCCAGGCTGGTCAGGTAACTCTCTGTTGCCGCCGATAAAGGCCCCAGCGAAGTCCGTGCCCCCCGAGATGTTGCACCACCAGACGTTTTCCCGTCCAGCCTTAGCCATGGCAGACGAGCCCCAATTCTGGGTATCTTCGCTCAGCGGTGAGCCGGTGCTACCCAAGGCACGAACGCTTGAGATACCCTCAATACGATCGAGTGCGAGATCGGCTTTTTGGCAGTTGGCAAAAAACGCAGCGCCCGCACCGAAAAATGTCACGCCATGACGCGCGGCAAAGCGCCACAACACGCCCCAGTCCGGGGCATTTTTGCTGCCGCTCGGGCTCCCGTCAAAAATGACGCAGGTGGTACCGTTGAGGAGGCCGGCGACTTGTGCGTTCCACATCACCCAGCCTGTCGAGCTGTACCAGTGGTAGCGCTCGCCCCAACTGTTGGCGTGATAGCTGCAACCAATGTCGTTGTGCAGCGTGCCCAGCGCCATCGTCACAATCACGATGCCGCCGTGGCCATGCACAATCGGCTTGGGCAGGCCAGTCGTCCCGCTTGAGTACACCACCCACAGCGGATGGTCAAAAGGCACAGCCATCGGCGCAAATGCCTGCGTCTGCGCGTCATCGCGTGCCAGCACCTGCGCCATATCTGCCC
>JALRBF010000307.1 GCA_023262365.1 Burkholderiaceae bacterium | reverse complement strand
GCAGCTGCCGCACACTGGGGTGGGTAAAGCGCTCAACCTTGGTGGTTACCACGCCCCAGCGCAGGCCTTGGCGGGCCAGGCTTTGCAGCATGGTGCCCACGCCGTTAAACAGCACCGAGTGCACCAGCAGCGCCTGCTCGTAGTGGCTTAAAAATTCTTGGCGCATGGGCTCAAAGTCGGCGTGTTCGGGGCCAATGCCAAAGGCCACCCGAATCATGCCCCGCGCGCCCGAGCTCACCATGGGGCGGTAGTGCGCCAGGGGCAGGCTGGGCAGGCCGCGCTGGGCGCGCATGCGCTCGGCCGCCGCGCTTAGGTCGGGGGCGCTGTCCAGCAGCGTTCCGTCTAGGTCAAACAGCACCACCTGCACGGCGGGGTTAGCCGCCATGGCGTTGCGTGGCCAACAGGTAGTTCACGCTGGTGTCGTCGTTAAGCCAGTAGCGGCGGGTCAGCGGGCTGTAGGCCATGCCGCGGCTGTGCAAGGGCTGCAACCCGGCGCCTTGGGCCCAGGCGCATAGCTCAGAGGGTTTGATGAGTTTGGCGTATTCGTGCGTGCCACGCGGCAGCAGGCGCAGCACGTACTCGGCACCCACAATGGCAAACACAAACGCTTTGGCGTTGCGGTTGATGGTAGAGAAGAACACCCAGCCGCCGGGCTTAACCAATTGCGCGCAGGCTTGTACCACGGCCGCGGGGTTGGGCACGTGTTCAAGCATTTCCATGCAGGTCACCACGTCAAACGATTCAGGCTGGGTGGCGGCCAGGGCCTCGGCGCTGGTTTCAAGGTACTGCAAGCCCTGCTGCCCGGTTTCTAGGGCGTGCAGTTGCGCCACCTTGAGCGCTTTGGTTGATAGGTCGATGCCGGTAACGTCGGCGCCGTGCTGCGCCATGGCCTCGGCCAATATGCCGCCGCCGCAGCCAACGTCCAGCACGCGCTTGCCCGCAATGGGGGCGAGCTGGTTGATCCAGCCCAAACGCAACGGGTTAATGTGGTGCAGCGGCGCAAATTCGCTTTGCGGGTCCCACCAGCGGTGGGCCAGCTCAGAGAATTTGGCGAGTTCGGCGGGGTCGGCGTTGGTGTGGGCGTTCATGCGAGGCCAATTATGGCCGCTTGGTGCCCACGGCCTCGATTTGCACCCGCCGATTTTGCGCACGGCCGGCGCGGGTTTGGTTGCTGGCCGTGGGTTCGGTTTCGCCGCGCCCTTCGGTGTAGATGCGGTCGGGGTCAATGCCTTGTTGTACCAAATAGGCCTTCACGGCCCCGGCGCGGCGCTCCGATAGGCGCTGGTTGTAGCCCTCGGGGCCAATGGCGTCGGCGTGGCCCACCGCAATCACCACTTCAAGGTCCATGGCCTTGGCCTGTTGCACCAGGTCGTTGAGCGCAGCGCGGGCGGCTGGTTTGAGCACGGCGCGGTCAAAGTCAAACAGCGCGCGGGCCTGGTTGGCCACCTTAATGGGCGCAGGTGGCGGGGGCACAGGGGCCGGCTGCACGGGCGCGGCTTTGGCCACCGGAGCCGGTGCCCCAGCGGGTGCAGCGGCCTGAGGTGCCGCTGGCCGGGGTGCCGGCGCCTCGGCTTTGGGCGCTGGCGCCGGTGCAGCCGCCGGCGGCGGGGGCAAGGCGCCGTCGCAGCCGGGGGCGGCGGTCTCGGGCGTCCAAAAGCCGCTGCGCCAGCATTGCCCGCTGGCGTTGCGCCACGGGGTGCCGTCAGACGACAACCAGTTTTGAATTTCTTTGGCGGGCAGCGGCAGGCTGGCCGACAGGGCCAACGCCGCAATGGTAAGTGCTTGCAACATGCCTAACTCCGGGGGCAAATGGCACGCAACGCAACCCGCCGTTTGAGGGACGGCGACGCATGGCGCGAGGCCGCTAGTGTAGCCCTGTTGGCGGCAAATTTGGGGGCTGCCAGCGACTACAATTGCACGGTTGCCAAGCCCGCGCGCGTGCCGCGCCAAGGCGTGCGCTTTTTTTACTGCTTCCAAAGCCCCCCATGTCAGAATTTGCCAAAGAAACGCTGCCCATTAGCCTAGAAGAAGAAATGCGCCGCAGCTACCTCGATTACGCCATGAGCGTGATTGTTGGACGCGCCCTACCTGACGCCCGCGACGGCCTTAAGCCCGTGCACCGGCGCGTGCTTTACGCCATGCACGAGCTCAACAACGACTACAACCGCCCCTACAAAAAGTCGGCACGTATTGTGGGCGACGTGATTGGTAAGTACCACCCGCACGGCGACAGCGCCGTCTACGACGCCCTGGTCCGCATGGCCCAGGACTTCTCGATGCGCATGCCGCTGATCGACGGGCACGGCAACTTCGGCTCGGTGGACAACGATCCGCCCGCCGCCATGCGTTACACCGAATCGCGACTGCAGGCACTCACGACCGACAGTCTGCTGGAGGATATTGAGA
>JALRBF010000221.1 GCA_023262365.1 Burkholderiaceae bacterium | reverse complement strand
GTTGGCAACGGGCAATGTCGTCTGCCCCCATGGGTAGCATGTCAATGCGCTGGCCGTCTAGCATGTAGCCCACGCCCAGTTGCAGCTCGGGTAGGCCATCGAGCACATCGAGTTTGGTGATGCACAACCCACTGAGGCCGTTGACCTGTGCCGAGCGCTTCAGCAAGGCCGCATCAAACCAACCGCAGCGACGGTGCCGACCCGTGGTGACGCCGCGCTCGGCCCCAACATTTGCCAAGTGGTGGCCCACGGTGCCTGGGGTTTCCCAGTCAAGCTCGGTAGGAAACGGCCCGCTGCCCACCCGCGTGCAATACGCTTTGGTGATGCCCAGCACGTAGTGCAACAACCCCGGGCCGACACCGGCGCCGGCTGAGGCGTTGCCGGCCACGCAGTTGCTCGAGGTTACGTACGGGTAGGTGCCGTGGTCGATGTCGAGCAAGGTGCCTTGCGCACCTTCAAACAACAAATTGGCCTGCTCGGTGTGTGCTTGGTTGAGCATGCGCGAGACGTCTGCCACCATGGGGCGCAGCTGCTCGCCCAGCGCCAAGGCGTGGGCAAGCACGGCGTCTTCGTCCACCTGGCCTTGCTTAATGTAAGGGGCCAGCGACTCGGGCCACGCCACGTCAGCGGCGTGGTACACCTGCGCCAGCAAATGGTTGTACAGCGCCACCAACTCGTGCAGTTTGTGCGCAAAGCGTTCGGGCTGGCGCAAGTCTTGCACGCGCAGCGCGCGCCGCGCCACTTTATCTTCGTAAGCTGGGCCGATGCCACGGCCCGTGGTGCCAATTTTGTTGGCGCCAGTGCGTTCTTTTTGCGCCTCGCGGGCCATGTCAAGCGCGGCGTGAATGGGCAAAATCAGTGGGCAGGCTTCAGAGACAAACAGGCGATCGCGCACCTGCACGCCGGCACGCTCGAGGCTGGTGATCTCCTCAAGCAGCTTGTCCATGGACAGCACCACGCCATTGCCAATGTAGCAGCGCACGCCAGGGCGCATGATGCCGCTGGGAATCAGGTGCAAGGCGGTTTTTACACCGCCAATCACCAAGGTGTGGCCGGCGTTGTGCCCGCCCTGAAACCGCACCACGTGCTGGGCGGTTTCGGTTAACCAGTCAACCAGTTTACCTTTGCCTTCGTCGCCCCACTGGGAGCCCACCACCACCACGTGTCGGCCCGGCGCGGCCTTGGTAACTTGTGTTGTCATGCGAATTCAGGAAGAAAGCGGCTGCACCTGCCAGCCTTGAGGGGTTTGCACCAGTTCACGGTCACACACCAGTGCGTCTTGGCCTAAGGTGTGGCCGGGTAGCGCACAAATCACGGTCTCACCGCCTTGGCGCAACCTGTCAATGGCTTGCGCCAGTTGCGGGTCGGTGCCCCACGGGGCACGAATGGCCAAGCGCGGCGCGCTCTCGGGCAGCGCTCGGGCGAGCTCTTTGATGTCAAGGCTAAAGCCCACCGCCGGGCGCGAGCGCCCAAACACCGCCCCCACCTCGTCGTAACGGCCGCCGCGTAGCAGCTCAATGGGCTCGCCGGTGTCGTGCAAACGCGTGATAACGGCAAAGCGCAGCCCGGTGTAGTAGGCGTAACCGCGCATGTCAGACAAGTCAAAACTGACCCGCGCCCCTTGCACCCCTTGAGCCAGGGCGCGCAAGTCGTCTAGGGCTTGCACAATAAGCGGCAGAGATGGCAGCAGTTGCTGCGCGCGCGCCAGCACATCGCGATCACCGTGCAAGGTGGGCAAGGCGCGCAAACCCTCGCGTACGGGCTGGGCCAGCGGCGCGGTAAGCATGTGCAAGGCCTCGGAGTCTTTGCGCGCAAGGGCTTGCTGCACGGCCTGGGTTTGCCCGGCGTCCAGCGGCTGGCCTTGCAGCAGGGCACGCACAATGCGCACGTCGGCACAGTCCAGCACCAATTCAGAGAAGCCGGCTTGGGGCAACACGTCAAGGGCCAGTTGCAGCACGTCTTGCTCGGCTTCGCGCCCCGCGTAGCCGTAAATTTCGGCGCCAAACTGCAGCGGCTCGCGCGTGGCGTGGGCATGCGCGGCGCGGGTATGCGCCACGGGGCCGCAGTAGCACAGGCGGGTCACGCCGGCGCGGTTAAGTAGGTGCGCGTCCACCCGCGCCACCTGGGGCGTGGTGTCTGCGCGCAAGCCAAGTGTGCGGCCGCTGGTTTGGTCAACCAGCTTAAAGGTCATGAGGTTAAGCGCCTCGCCGGTGCCGGTAAGCAACGATTCAAGATGCTCAAGCAGCGGCGGGGTTACCAACTCATAGCCATGGCTCATGGCCCGATCGAGTAACTGGCGGCGCAACGCCTCGACCTGCTGGGCCTGGGCGGGCAGCAAGTCGGCAATGTGATCGGGCAGCACCCAGGCAGACATAAAAATAGGCGAAAGAAAAGCGGCAGAAGCCGCGATTCTAGCCGCCTCGCTTGCGGCCAATACGAGGCGGGCGCACGCCGCGCCCCAGCGCCATTTACTTGGCCCCGGTGCCAGCGCGCAGGACGCGCATGAACTCGGACGAGGCGTCCAGAACCATCACGTCGCCCTTGTTGTTAAAGGTGCCGCGGTACGCCTCAAGGCTGCGGTAAAAGCGTGCAAACGACGGGTCACGGTTAAAGGCCTCGGCGTAAACCTTGGCGGCTTTGCCGTCGCCGTCACCTTTGATGCGTTGCGCGTCGCGGTAGGCGTTGGCCAAAATCACCTCACGTTGGCGGTCAGCGTCGGCGCGAATTTTTTCACCCTCGGCCAGGCCAGTGGCACGCAGCTCGTTGGCCACGCGCTTGCGCTCGG
>JALRBF010000140.1 GCA_023262365.1 Burkholderiaceae bacterium | reverse complement strand
AAGGTCCCGCCTTCGGATTCGAACAATTCGTACAGCGACGCACCATCCAGGCCCGGCCCGGGCAGCACCAGCTTGGCCCCGACCATGCAGGCCGAATACGGCAGGCCCCAGGCGTTGACGTGGAACATCGGCACCACCGGCAGCACGCTGTCGCGCGCACTCAGGCCCAGGGTGTCGGGCAGCGCCCCGCCGTACGCGTGCAAAATGGTGGAGCGATGGCTGTACACCGCGCCTTTGGGGTCGCCCGTGGTGCCGCTGGTGTAGCACATGCTGCTGGCGCTGCGCTCGTCCAGCATGGGCCAGTCGTAGGCGCTGGGGTGGCCGTCAATCCATGCCTCGTAGCTGCTGAGGTTGGCGATGCCAGTGTCGGCCGGCAGCGCGTCGGCGTCACACAACGCCACCCAGTGTTGCACGGTGGAGCATTGCGCGTGCACTTTTTGCACCAACGGCAAAAAGGTCATGTCAAAGGCTAGTACCGTGTCTTGCGCGTGGTTAACGATCCACGCAAGCTGATCGGGGTGCAGGCGCGGGTTAAGCGTGTGCAACACGCGGCCGCTGCCGCTGACGCCAAAATACATCTCCAAGTGGCGGTAGCCGTTCCACGCCAGCGTGGCCACGCGCGCGCCCTGCGCCACCTCCCAGGCGTCCAGCGCGTGCGCCACACGCGCGGCGCGTACCCCCACCTCGCCCCATGTGCAGCGGTGCACGTCGCCCTCAACCCGGCGCGAGACGATTTCGGTTCGGCCGTGATGGCGTTGGGCGTGCGTGATCAACGACGAAATAAGCAACGGCTGCTGCTGCATCAGACCCAGCATGGCTTGACTCTCCAAAAATAACCGGAAGCGTTGGTGTAACTCGCATCCTACCGGCTTCGTCGCGGTGGGCTTGGCCCCTGGGGCAAACCCTATCCCTGTCGCGCCAACGCGGTCAATACCGGCGTGGGGCGCGCTCGCGCCGGCCTGGGCGCACAATGGCGGCATGAACGACCCGTTGAAGGCGCCCGTGTTTGCCCCTGGCATGGCGGCATTGGGCGCGCCCTTTGCCGTGCCGGTGGCGCCTCAGGCGGTGCAGGCCCCGCGTTGGCTGGCGCAAAACCACGCGTTGGCCCAGCACGCCGGTGCGCCCGCCCCATGGCTGCACACGCCCGAGGCGCTGGCGCTGTTGGCCGGCAATACACCGGCAACGCCGGCGTACGCCACGGTGTACAGCGGCCACCAGTTTGGCGTGTGGGCCGGGCAGTTGGGCGACGGCCGGGCCCTGCTGCTGGGCAGCACGCAAGGCGCCGATGGGCAGGTGTGGGAGTGGCAGCTCAAGGGCGCTGGGCTGACACCGTTTTCGCGCATGGGCGATGGGCGCGCGGTGTGGCGCAGCAGCATCCGCGAATTTTTGGCCAGCGAGGCCATGCACGGCCTGGGCATTGCCACCACCCGCGCGTTGGCCTTGGTGGGGTCGGACACACCCGTGCGGCGCGAGCGCACCGAGGCCGCTGCCGTGCTGACTCGGCTGGCGCCCAGCTTTGTGCGCTTTGGGCACTTTGAACATTTGGGGCGCGACCCACAAGCCATGCAAACGCTGCTGGACTGGGTGTTGCGGCAACACTTTGCGCCTTTGGCCGCCGTGGCCGACCCAGCCGAGCGCGCACTGGCCTGGTTTGCCGCGGTGCTCGAGGCCACCGCCGACTTGATGGCGCAGTGGCAAGCGGTGGGGTTTTGCCACGGCGTCATGAACACCGACAACATGAGCGTGCTGGGCTTGACGCTGGACTACGGCCCGTTTCAATTCATGGACGCGTTTGACCCCGCGCACAACGCCAACCACTCCGACACCGGCGGGCGTTACGTGTACCAAAACCAGCCGCAAGTGGCGTGGTGGAACCTGCAGTGTTTGGCCCAAGCGCTGGTGGCACTGGTGCCCGAGACCGAGGCCTTAACCAACGCGTTGCAGCGCTACCCAGATGCCTATGCGCACGCCCAGGCTGTGGCGTGGGCGCGCAAACTGGGGTTGGCACACGCCGCGGCCGACGCACTGCCCGTGGCCCAAACGTGGCTGACGCTGCTGGCCAAACACCGCGGCGACTTTACCTTGAGCTGGCGCGCCATAAGCGACGCGCTGGCCGACTGCCCCGACTGGGCCGACGCCGCGGCCCACGTGCGCCAAGCGCTGCCAAGCAGCCTACCCACCGAGGAGGTGGCGCCATGGGTGGTGCAACTGCAGCAAGTGGCACAGCGCCACGGCCACGCGCCGCGCGAGCTGGGCCAGCGCATGCAACAGGTTAACCCCGTGTTTGTGCTGCGTAACCACATGGCGCAAGAGGCCATTGAAGCGGCTGAGGCTGGCGACCCCAGCGTGCTGCAGGCGCTGTGGCAGGTGCTGCAAACGCCCACCCAACCGCACCCCGCGCATGCCGCGTGGGCTGGCCCACCACCCCCCTGGGCGCACGAGCTGGTGCTCAGCTGCTCGTCTTAGCGGTTATGCTTACGGCTTGGCGCATGCACGCTTAATGCGCGGCTTGTTCACCCCACCACCCCACCATCTCATCACGGGTCGTCATGTCCACCTTTAACCGACCACAAACCGAAGCGCAGTGGCGCGACTGGCTCAAGACCCAAGGCGCCGAACCTGGGGCCTACGAGATCACGCAACTCGCGGCCACCGAGCGCCCAGGCACCGGGCGTTTTGACCAGCACTGGGCGCGCGGCGTGTACCGCTGCATTTGCTGCAACGCCGAGCTGTTTGACAGCGACACCAAATTTGACGCCGGCTGCGGCTGGCCCAGTTTTCATACCGCCAAGCCCGAGGCGGTGGCACAGCGGCGCGACATCAGCCACGGCATGATTCGAACCGAAACCCTGTGCCAAGCGTGCGGCGCGCACTTGGGCCATGTATTTGAAGACGGCCCGGCCCCCACCGGACTGCGCTATTGCATCAACTCGGCCTCACTGGGTTGGCAGCAAGACGCCAACGACGCCGACCCCACGCCCTAAGCGCCATGCGGTGGCTGCTTGATTTTTTGCCGATTGTGCTGTTTGTGCTGCTGTACAAACTGCAGGGCATTTACGCCGCCACCGCGGCACTGATGGCCGCCACGGCGGCCCAAATGGCAGTGGTGTGGTGGCTCGATCGCAAGCTCTCGGCCCTACAAAAAACCACCCTGGTGCTGGTGCTGGTGTTTGGCACGCTCACGCTGGTGCTGCAAGACGAGCGTTTTATTAAATGGAAGCCCACGGTGCTGTACGCCGGCATGGCGCTGGCGCTGGTGGCCATGCTGCAAATCTGGCGGCGCAACGTGCTGCACATGCTGCTGGGGACGCAACTTAACCTACCCCCGGCGGTGTGGCAGCGCCTTACGTGGGCCTGGGCGGGCTACTTTGCCTTCATGGCCGGGCTCAACGGCGTGGTGGCCTACGCCTTTTCCACCGACGATTGGGTCAACTTCAAGCTGTGGGGCTACGTGTTTCCGATTGTTTTTATTGTGGGGCAAGGGTTTTACATTGCCCGGCACCTACCGGCGGAGGCCGAATCGCCGCCAGACCACGAAAAACCCTAAGGACTTTGCATGCCAGCGGCTGACCAACTGCACCACATTTTGCAAACCCGGCACGCACCCGAGGTGCTTGAAGTGATTGACGAGAGCGCCCAGCACGCCGGCCACGCTGGCAGCGATGGCCGCACCGAGGGCAGTCATTTGCGTGTTCGCATCAGCGCCGCGGCACTTGGCTCGGGCTCGCGCGTTGACAAGCACCGCCTTGTGTATGATGCGGCGCAACCTTTGTTTGCCCAGGGCTTGCACGCACTGGCCATTGAATGGGCATAACCCCCAGGCTTTTTTATTTTTTCGGGAGTCTTCCACCACATGAAAACCCACCACCTGCTCACCTTGGGCGCGTCGTTGCTGCTGTCGGCCGCGGCCCTGGCGCAAAACGTTGCCGTGGTCAATGGCAAGCCCATTCCCACCAGCCGCGCCGACGCGCTGGAGCGCCAAATGGCACGCGCGGGCCAACCCGTAACTGATGCCCAACGGCAGCAAATTCGTGATGAATTGGTGATGCGCGAAATTTTTGTGCAAGAGGCCGAGCGCCGTGGCCTAACCGCTAGCCAGGACTACCAAGACCAAATGGCCCTGACGCGACAAATGGTGCTAATTCGGGCCTTGCTGAACGACTTTCAAGCCAAAAACCCCGTCACCGATGCCGACGTGCGCACGCAGTACGACAAACTGACCTCGGGCGTGGCCGGCCAAGAGTACCGCGCCAGCCATATTTTGTACAAAGACGAAGCCGCCGCCCAAGCCGGCCTGAAGGCCTTGGCCGGGGGCGCCGACTTTGCAGCACTGGCCAAAAAAGACTCGCAAGACCCGGGCTCGGGGGCCAACGGCGGTGACTTAAATTGGGCCACGCCCGATACGTTTGTGCCCGAGTTCAGCCAAGCCATGGTGGCGCTGAAGAAGGGGCAAACCACCCAAGCGCCAGTTAAAAGCCAATTTGGCTGGCACATCATTCGCCTCACCGATGTACGCAAAGCGCAACCGCCCGCGTTTGATGAGGTGAAGGACGCGCTGCGCGAGCGGCTGCAGCAAGAAAAACTGCAGGCCTTTCAAGCCAAGTTGCGCGGCGACGCCAAGATTGATTAACCCCACCGCCACCGCGGTGCGCTAGCCCACGGCGCGCCGCGCGTTGTGCCACAACTGCATCCAGGGGCTGGGCTGGCCGGCGTCGCCAGGCGACCAACTCCACTGAGCGTAGCGAAAACCACGTTCAGGGTGCGGCATCATGATGGTGACGCGACCGTCGGTGGTGGTAAAGCCATTGGCGCCCATGGCGCTGCCGTTGGGGTTAAACGGGTAGGCCTCGGTGGCTTGTCCGTGATGATCGACAAAGCGCAGCACGGTATGCGCTTGGGCCGTGTCGCTGCCTTGGTCAAATACGGCACGGCCTTCGCCGTGCGCCACCACCACGGGCAGCCGGCTGCCCTGCATGCCTTGGGTGAACAGGCTGGGCGAGTCAACGATTTCAACCAAGCTAAGCCGCGCTTCATAGCGCTCACTGGCGTTGGGGGCAAACCGGGGCCAGTGCTGCGCCCCGGGTATCAAGGGTGCGAGGTGCGCCAGCATTTGGCAGCCGTTGCACACCCCCAAGGCAAAGGTTTGGCCGCGTGCAAAAAAAGCGCCCAGCATGTCCTGCAGCCGGGTGTTGTGGCGCCAACTGCTGGCCCATCCCAAGCCTGCCCCTAAAGTGTCGCCGTAGCTGAAGCCGCCGCAAGCCACCAAGCCAGTGAAATCGGCCAAGTCGGCGCGGCCGTGCTGCAAGTCGGTCATATGCACGTCCACGGCCTCAAAGCCCGCCAGGTCAAAGGCGCGGGCCATCTCCACGTGCGAGTTCACGCCTTGCTCGCGCAGCACGGCCACACGGGGCCGGTGGCTTGAGACCATAGGAGCCAAGTCAAAGGTTACGTGGGCGTGCAGCCCCGGGTCGCTGGGGTCGCCCTTGGTGGCGTGCTCGGCGTCGGCACTGTGCGGGTTATCGCGCTCGCGCGCCATGCGCCAACTGATGCTGTCCCATACCTGATGCAGGTCGTGCAAGGTGGCGCGAAACACCACTTCGGTGTCGCGCCACACTTGCAACTCGGGCGTGTCGTGTTGCGGCAGTGTCATGCCCACGCAATGGCTGCAGGCGCCCAAGCCGTGGGCACGCAGCCGCGCCAAGGCTTGGTCGCGGTGTTCGCGCGCCACCTGCAGCACCACACCAAGCTCTTCGTTAAATAAAGCCCGAATGGTGCCTTCGTGGCGCCTGGCTTGCACCTGGGTTGACCAATTTTTGCTGTCGCCCACGTCCATGCGGCTGTCGCTGATGCCGTCGCCTTCGAGCAACAAGGTATCCACGTTAAGCGCCACGCCCACGCCGCCGGCAAAGGCCATTTCGGCCACGGTGCTCAGCAGCCCGCCGTCGCTGCGGTCGTGATACGCTTGCAGCAAACCTTCATCGCGCAGGGCATTCACGGCGTGAACCAGCGCCACCAAGTCGGCGGGGGCGTCCAGGTCGGGCACCACGCGCTCGGCTTGGTTGAGGGTTTGCGCCAAGATCGAGCCACCCATGCGGGTTTGGCCGCGCGCCAAATTAACCAAGATGAGGGTGCTGGGCTGCGTGGCTTGCAGTTGGGGGGTGAGCGTGCCGCGCACCGAGGGCAAGCTGGCAAAGGCTGTGGCCACCAGCGTAACCGGCGAGACCACTTGGTGCGACTGACCGCTGGCGTCTTGCCAATGCATGCGCATGGACAGGCTGTCTTTACCCACCGGAATCGAGACGCCAAGGGCTGGGCACAGCTCTAAGCCAACGGCGCGTACCGCGTCGTACAAAGCGGCGTCTTGGCCTGGCTCACCGCACGCGGCCATCCAATTGGCCGAGAGCTTGACGCCGGATAACGTGATCGGTGCGGCCAATAAGTTGGTGATGGCCTCGGCCACGGCAACCCGGGCCGAGGCCGCGGCGTGGTGCACCGCCAAGGGGCTGCGCTCGCCCACGGCCATGGCCTCACCGCCTAAGCCGTCGTGGTCGGCCAAGGTCACGGCGCAGTCGGCCACGGGCACTTGCCAAGGCCCCACCATTTGGTCGCGGTGGGTCAGGCCGCCCACGCTGCGGTCGCCAATGGTGATTAAAAAGCGTTTGGAAGCCACCGTGGGGTGTCCCAAGACGTCGATGACGGCTTGCTGCAGCGTGACCTCATCCAGCTTCAACCGACTGGGCAGCGGCTGGTGCCTGACGTCGCGGCGGTGCAGTCGCGGCGGTTTGCCCAGCAACACGTCCATGGGCATGTCAATCACCGGCTGCTGCGCGTCGTTGAGCTGCAGCTGCGGCGTGTCGGTGCTCACGCCCACCACCGCCACGGGGCAGCGCTCGCGCTGGCAAAGGGTGCGCAGGGTTTGAAGGCGGTCGGGGGCCACGGCCAGCACGTAGCGCTCTTGGCTTTCGTTGCACCAAATCTCTCGCGCCGACAGGCCGCTGGCTTGCAGCGGCACGGCGGCCAAATCAAAGCGCGCGCCCTGCCCGGCGTCGTGCACCAGTTCGGGAAAGGCGTTGGATAGCCCCCCGGCGCCCACGTCATGGATGGCCAAAATGGGGTTGTCGGCACCCATGGCTTGACAGTGCGCAATCACCTCGTGGGCGCGGCGCTGCATTTCGGGATTGGCGCGTTGCACCGAGTCAAAGTCCAAGGCGGTGTCGTTGCTGCCGCCGGCCAGCGAGCTGGCGGCCCCACCACCGAGCCCAATGCGCATGCCAGGCCCGCCAATTTGCACCAGCAAGCTACCCTGCGGGAACCGAATTTTGCTCACCTGCTCAGCCGCGATGCTACCCAAGCCGCCGGCGAGCATCACGGGCTTGTGGTAACCCATGCGCACCGGCTGCCCGGCTTGCGTGAAGGTTTGCTCGAAACTGCGAAAGTACCCAACCAGGTTGGGGCGCCCGAATTCGTTATTAAAAGCCGCCGCACCCAGCGGGCCGTCGCGCATGA
>JALRBF010000142.1 GCA_023262365.1 Burkholderiaceae bacterium | reverse complement strand
GCCCGGGCGTGTTCGCGGCGGGCGATATCGCGCTGTATCCAAACAAGCAGAAGCTGATTCTGTCGGGCTTTCATGAAGTGGCGATGGCGCTGCGGCGCGCCTACCGGTATGCGAATCCGGACAAGACGCTGGTGCGGCGCTCTTCGTCCATGATGCCGATTTTGACGGTGGCCTTGGGCAGGCCAAGCACGCGTTCAACGCGTTCAAAAACCTCGCAGGCAAAGGCCACTTCATCGGGGCCGTGCATTTTGGGCTTAACGATGTACACCGAGCCCTTGCGCGAATTGCGTATGCCGTTTTGCCCTTTACCGTGTAAGTCAACCATGGCAGTGGTTACGGTGATCATGGCGTCCATGATGCCCTCGGGAATTTCTTGGCCCCGCGTGCCCCACAAAATGGCGGGGTTGGTCATCAAGTGGCCCACGTTGCGCACGAACAGCAGCGAGCGGCCGTGCAGCGTTACCGGCTTGCCGCTGGGGCTGGTGTATACCCGGTCGGGGTTGAGGCCGCGGGTAAAGGTGCGCCCGCCCTTGCTGACTTGCTCGGTGAGGTCGCCGCGCAACAAGCCAAGCCAATTGCGGTAGGCCAATACCTTGTCCTGGGCGTCCACGGCGGCAATCGAGTCTTCCAGGTCCAAGATGGTCGACAGCGCCGACTCCAGCACCAAGTCGCACACGCCAGCGGGGTCAGTGGCGCCAATGGGGGTGCGGCGGTCGATGCGCAAATCCAGGTGAATGCCGTGGTGTTGCAGCAGCACGCTGGACGGCGCGCTCGCCTCACCCTGATAACCCACCAATTGCTTGGACTGCGCCAAGGTGGTGCGGCTGCCGTCGCCAAGCGAGACGTGCAGCTTGCCCTGGTCGATGCGGTAGCCGGTGGCGTGCAGGTGCGAGCCCTTTTTCAGTGGCGCGGTGCGGTCCAGCACATGCCGTGCGTATTCAATTACCTTGGCGCCGCGTAACGCGTTGTAACCAGGGCCACGCTCGGCGCCGTCGGCCTCGCTGATGGCGTCGGTGCCGTACAGCGCGTCGTACAGCGAGCCCCAGCGCGCATTGGCCGCGTTCAGCGCGTAGCGGGCGTTCAAAATCGGCACCACCAGCTGCGGCCCGGCTTGGCGTGCCAGTTCGTCGTCCACGTTGCGGGTGCTGGCCTTAACCTTGGCCGGGTAGGGCTTGAGGTAGCCCGTGGTCTCAAGGTAGCGGCGGTACGCCTTGGGGTTTTTGACGGGGCCGGGGTGGGTGGCATGCCATTGGTCTAGGGCGGTTTGCAGCCGGTCGCGCTCGGCCAGCAGCGCGGCGTTGCGCGGCGCCAGGTCGTGCACGATGTCGGCAAAGCCTTGCCAAAACACCGCCGGGCTCACGCCCACCGCCGGCAGCATCTCGCGGTTGATGAAGTGATGCAGTTCGGGGGCAATTTGCAGGCCATGTTCGGCGATGCGGGTGGTGGTCATGGATGGTTTCCTTCCCTAAGCGTGGATATTAAAAAGGGCCAGCACCTCGTTGAGTGAGTTGGCCACGTGGTGCGGTGCCCCGCCCAGCGTCTCAAAGGCTTGGCCGCTGCGGTTAAGCCACAGCGTGCGGTAGCCGTACCAGCTGGCGCCCAAGGCATCCCAGGCGTTACTGCTGACAAACAAAATGGCTTGCGCGGGCAAACCCAACGCCTGCGGCCCCAGGTCGTACACGGCTGGGTCGGTTTTGAAGCGTCGCACCGAATGCGCGCTCAACACGGGGTTAAGCAAGGCGTCAAGCCCAGCGCTGCGCAGCGCCGTGGCCAGCATGTCGGGGTCACCGTTGGACAAAATGCCCGCCCGTACGCCGTGCTGCTGCAACTGGGTGAGCACCGCGCGGTTTTCGGGGTAGGCTGACAGCGCGCGGTATTGGTTCATCAGTTGCGTCTCGTGCGCGTGCGACAAGGGCAGCTGCAGCCGCGCGCAGGCGTGGCGCAAGGCGTCGCGTGTGATGTCCCAAAACGGCTTGTAAAACGGCGCGTCGTGTTCGCGCCCAGCGGTTTGGCTCATGCTCACCAGGCGTGTGTATTCAATTTGTTTTTCGCGCCAAGCCAGGCTTAGCGCCTGCCCTTGGCCCGCGAACAGTTGCTCGGCTAGGGCAGCCACGCTGTGCACGTCAAACAGCGTGCCGTAGGCGTCAAACAGCACGGCTTGGGGGGGCTGGGCCAACATGGGCGGTTGCATGCCCTAAAGTGTATTGCACCGATGGCGCCACCCCTACAATTGCGCACCATGTACGTTCAAACCATCATGCGCCAAGCGCTTGCGCAGGCGTTGCAGGCGGTGTGCCCCAATCCCGCCCCCGAGCTGGTCGCCCTCGAGCGGCCCAAGGTGGCAGCGCACGGCGACTACGCTTGCACGGCGGCCATGGCCTTGGCGCGCCAGCTCAAGCAGCCCCCCCAGGTTTTGGCGCAACGCTTGCGCGAGGCGCTGTTGGCCAACCCCGAGCTGCAGCCGTGGGTGGATGACGTGACCATTGCTGGCCCCGGCTTTCTAAACCTTACCCTCACCCATGCGGCCCGGCAACACGTGGTGCGTGAGGTGTTGCAGCAAGGCCAGGCGTTTGGCCAGCAACCCGCCACGGCTCAGCGCGTGGTGGTCGAATTTGTCTCGGCCAACCCCACTGGCCCGTTGCACGTGGGGCATGGGCGGCAAGCGGCGCTGGGCGACGCCATGTGCAACCTGCTGCAAAGTCAGGGGTGGCAGGTGTGGCGTGAGTTTTATTACAACGACGCAGGGGGGCAAATCCAGCAGCTCGCGCTGTCGGTTCAAGCCCGCCTGCGTGGCTTGGCCCCAGGCCAGCCCGATTGGCCCGAGGGCGCGTACAACGGCGAGTACATCGCCGACATTGCTCAGGCCTTCTTGGCCAAGCAAACCGTACAGGCCGACGACCGCAGCGAGCGGGCCAGTGGCGACGTCAACGACATGGAGGGCATTCGTCGCTTTGCTGTGGCCTATTTGCGCCACGAGCAAGACTTGGACCTACGCGCCTTTGGCGTGGCCTTTGACCGGTACTACCTCGAGTCCAGCTTGTACGCCGACGGGTTGGTTGAGCAAACGGTGAGCAAACTGCAGCAAACTGGCCACACTTACGAGGCCGACGGCGCCTTGTGGTTACGCAGCACCGACTTTGGCGACGACAAAGACCGCGTCATGCGCAAGTCCGACGGCAGCTACACCTATTTCGTACCTGACGTGGCGTACCACCTCACCAAATGGCGACGCGGCTTTACACAGGCCATCAACATCCAAGGCAGCGACCACCACGGCACGGTGGCGCGGGTGCGCGCCGGGCTGCAGGCCGCTGGCGAGGGCGTGGCCGCGGGCTACCCCAGTTACGTGTTGCACACCATGGTGCGGGTCATGCGTGGCGGTGAAGAAGTCAAAATCTCCAAGCGCGCGGGCAGCTACGTTACGCTGCGCGACCTCATTGGCTGGACCAGTGCCGATGCGGTGCGCTTTTTCTTGCTCTCGCGCAAGCCCGATACCGAGTACGTGTTTGACATTGACTTGGCCTTGGCACAAAACAACGACAACCCGGTGTTTTATGTGCAGTACGCGCATGCGCGCATTCAGTCGGTGTTGGCGCAATGGGGCAAGCTGCATCAGGGGCAACGTGAGGCGTTGCCCCACGTGTCGCTGGCACCGCTTACCACCGCACCGGCGCAAGCGCTGATGCGCGCGCTCGAGGTCTACCCCGACGTGCTGGCTGCTGCCGCGCGCGACTTGGCGCCGCACGACATCACGTTTTACTTGCGCGATTTGGCCGCGGCCTACCACCGCTATTACGACGCCGAGCGCGTGCTGGTGGAGGACGCCGCGGTGCGCGACGCGCGCGTGGCCTTGATTGCCGCGGTCGCGCAGGTGCTGGCCAACGCCCTGGCCTTGCTGGGCGTGCACGCGCCCCAAACCATGTAGTCAGAAGGTGACACGAACCATGTCTCAATCGGATCGTTCGTTGCAACACGGGGGCACGCTGTTTGGCTTAACCGTGGGCTTGTTACTTGGGCTGGCCGTGGCCTTGGCCGTGGCCATGTACGTGACCCGCTCGGCCTTGCCGTTTGTTGACCGAGGGCTCACCGGCGATCCAACCGAGCAGGCCACCGGCCAAGCCACCTCGGACTGGAACCCCAACGCCGGGGTGAATCAAAACGTGGCCCCAGCCGGTCAGCCTGAGGTTGCGCCAGCAGCCCCTGTGGTGGCCGACACGACTGGTGCGGCCCCACTGGTGGCCCCTGCCGTGGGCAACGATCCCTTGGGTGATTTGGCAAAGCAAAAGCTGGCGCAGGCTGGCGCCACGGCCAACGCTCCGCCGGCGGCTGCTGACTCAGCCAACGCGGGCTTGATGGCGCGCGCCCCGGCGGTGCGCGGTGAGCGCCTGGCCAATGTGGTGTTTTTTGTCCAAATTGGCGCCTTTGCCGTGGCCGAGGACGCCGAGGCCCAGCGCGCCCGTGTGGCCATGATGGGCATTGACGCCCGCGTCAGCACCACATTAAGCAACGACCGTACCCTGTACCGCGTGCGCAGTGGCCCCTACCGCACGCGCACCGACGCCGATGCGGTACGCAACCAGCTCGAGCAGCAGCGCATCGAAGGCGCGGTGGTTTCGGTGGCCGTGGTACGGTAGTTGTTTTACCCGTTACAAAGGAGCAAAGCATGCAAACATTGGCCCGACGCACCGTGATTCAGGCCGCCGCCGCCACTTGCGCCATGCCTTTGGCACAAGCATGGGCGCAGCCTCTGCGTGAGGGCAGCGATTACCTGGCGTTGTCCCAGCCGGTGGGCCAGTCCGTGGCGCCGGGGCAGGTGTTGGTGCTTGAGTTTTTTGCCTACACCTGCATTCACTGTTATCGGCTAGAGGCCGCGTTTGCCCGTTGGGCCGAGCAGCAACCACCGCAGGTGGTGGTGCAGCGGGTGCCGGTGCTGTTTGCCCCGCCCATGTTGGCACTGCAAAAGCTGTACTACACCCTAGAGGCCATGGACGCGCTGCACACCCTGCATCCCAAAGTCTTTGCGGCCATTCATGAGCAACAGCAGCGGCTGCTCAGCGACGCCGCGGTCAAGCGCTGGGTGCAAAGCCAAGGCGCGGACATGGCCCGATTCAATGCGCTGTACGACTCGTTCGGCATCGCCGGCAAGGCCCAGCGTGCCACCCAACTGACCAATAGCTACCAAGTGGAGGGTACGCCCGCGTTGGGCGTGGGCGGGCGCTACTTGGTGCCGGGACAAGGCGCACGCACGCTTCAGATTGCCAACGAGCTGGTGACCAAACTGCGTGGGGCATAGGCCGGTTGCGTGTGGCGTATAGAATCGCAGCAAAAATCATGCCGCACTAAACCCTGTGTTCTCGTTTATCCCTCGCTCCCTGGTTTACGCCGTTTGGCTCGTCGCGGCCGTGGCGTGGTTGTCCACAGCCTGGGCCGCCAGCGGCGACGGCGACCAACCCATGCAAGTTGAGGCCGATAAGCTGCGGTACGAAGAAAAAGACCGCGTCAGTCACTTCACCGGCCGGGTGGTGATCACCAAGGGCAGCATCGTGATTCGCGCCGATCAAGTTAAGGTGAGGGAAAACGCCAGTGGCCAGCAAGTGGGCGTGGCCACCGGTGACCCAGGCCGGCAGGCTTTTTTTAAGCAGGCACGCAGCGGCATGGATGAGGTGGTGGAGGGCCAGGCCGACCGCATTGAGTACCGCTCGGCCACCGACCAAATGACGCTCACCGGCAAGGCCGTGTTGCGTCGCATCCGTGCTGGCGCGCCCAGCGATGAGGCCAGGGGCCCGCTGATTGTTTATGACGGGGCCAGCAGCACGTTTCAGGTCCAAGGTGTCAAGGGCGGGCCACAAGACCGCGTGCGTGCGGTGCTGACGCCGCGCGAGAAAACCACGGAGCCGGCGCGTTGACGGCCACGGACACGCCCATTGCGGGTGTGGGCTTAAGCGCGCGTCATTTGCGCAAAAGCTACGCCGGACGCCGGGTGGTGCGCGACGTCTCGCTGGATGTGACCGAAGGTCAGGTGGTGGGCTTACTTGGCCCCAACGGGGCGGGCAAGACCACCTCGTTTTACATGTTGGTGGGCCTGGTTCGCTGCGACGGCGGGGCCATTGCCCTAGACGGCGCGGGCGTGCAAAACCAGCCCATGCACGTGCGGGCGCGCCAAGGCTTGGGGTATTTGCCGCAAGAGGCGTCGATTTTTCGCAAGCTCAACGTGCAAGAGAACATTCGTGCCATTCTTGAGCTGCAAACCGACCCGCGCGATCAAGCCCTACCCAGCCACGTGATTGAGCATCGGCTGGACGAATTGCTCGACGATTTGCGCATTGGCCACCTGCGCGAGACCGCCGCCACCGCCTTGTCCGGCGGCGAGCGCCGACGGGTGGAAATTGCCCGCACCTTGGCCTCGTCGCCGCGCTTTATTTTGCTCGATGAGCCCTTTGCCGGCATCGACCCGATTGCCGTGATCGAGATTCAGCGCATCATCGAATACCTAAAAAGCCGTGGCATTGGCGTGCTTATTACCGACCACAACGTGCGCGAGACACTGGGCATTTGTGACCGTGCCTACATCATCAGCGACGGTGCCGTGCTGGCCGAGGGCAGCCCCGCGGAAATTGTTGACAACGCCGAAGTCCGCCGGGTTTACTTGGGCGAGCACTTTCGCATGTAACCGCACGAGCAAGGCACATGAAGCAAGGCCTGGCTCTACGCGTCTCGCAGCAACTGGCACTCACGCCACAGCTGCAGCAGTCGATTCGTTTGTTGCAGCTCTCCACGCTTGAGCTGTCGCAAGAGATCGACCGACTGCTTGACGAAAACCCGTTTCTTGAGCGCGACGAGGACGAAGCGATACGCGAGGCCTTTGGCGTGGCACAAGACGACACCCCAATCAGCCAAGGCGATCGCTTGAGCGAATGGGACCAGACCCAAGAGGCCGCCGCCACCGACCCCCAGGAAGGGCCAGCCACGACAGCCAGCGAGGCCGATGGGCCAACCGAGGCACAGCCCGAGGACGCCGCGTGGGACGGCGACGGCACCGTGGAGGTGGCCCCAGACGACAGCGAATGGGGTGTCGAGGCCGCGCCTAGGCAAAGCGGCGAGGAGACCGCCAGCGCCACCGAATTGGCGGCTGATTCGGTGTCGCTGACCGAGCACTTACACCAACAGGCCAGCGGCTTGCGGCTGCCCGAGGAGACCGCCGCGGCGCTGTACGCGCTCATTGAGTCGCTCAACGACGACGGCTACCTCGAAGATGACTTGCCCACCTTGGCGCGGGCTTGGGCCGACGACGACCCGGCCACCGAGGCGCAGTTTTTGGCTTGTTTGCAAGACGCCTTGGACGAGCTGCACGACATGGAGCCGCTGGGCGTGGGCGCGCGCAACTTGGCCGAGTGCTTGCAACTGCAAGTGCAGGCTCTGCCCAGCAACGCGCAAACCCAGGCTGCATGGCGGCTGCTGCAAGAGCCCATGGCGTTGCTGGCGCGGCGTGACGTCAAGCGCATGGCGCGTGAAGTGGCGCTGGACGAGGACTTGGTGCGCCAAGCCATGGCCTTGATTGTGCGCCTTGAACCCAAGCCCGCCCGCCGTTTTGCCCAAACCGACCGCTTGGTGGTGGTGCCCGATGTGTTGGTGGTGCGCGAGGGCGATGACTTTAAGGTCTCGCTCAACCCGCAGGTGATGCCGCGCCTGCGGGTGCACGACGTGTACGCCTCGGCCATGAAGGGGCAAAAAGGCCAGGCCGAACAACTCAGCCAACACCTACAAGAGGCACGCTGGTTCATCAAAAATTTGCAACAGCGTTTTGACACCATCTTGCGCGTCAGCGCCACCATCGTGCAGCGTCAGCACGGCTTTTTTCAGCATGGTGAGTTGGCCATGCGTCCCATGGTGTTGCGCGAGGTGGCCGAGCGCTTGGAGCTGCACGAGTCCACCGTCAGCCGCGTAACCAGCGGCAAGTACATGGCCACGCCGCAGGGCACGTACGAGCTTAAGTTTTTCTTTGGTTCGGGGCTGGGCACCGAAACCGGCCACAGTGCCTCAAGCACCGCGGTGCGGGCGCTGATTCGTCAATTCATCGCTGCCGAATCGGCCCAGCAACCGTTGTCGGACAATCAACTCTCTGTGATGCTTAAAGAGCAAGGCATCGACTGCGCCCGGCGCACCGTTGCCAAGTACCGCGAAGCCATGCGCATCGCGCCTGCCAATTTACGTAAGGCAATCTGATTTTCATGTGGTCATTGTTTGTATCGTGCCCGTTTGGGGTAGAGGAATTGCTTGCCAGTGAGCTGCGGCCCATTTGCAGCCAACCGGTTCAGGTCGCCCGCGGTGGCGTGCGGCTGCGTGGTGATTGGTCGCTGGTGGGCGGCGTAAACCTGCACAGCCGATTGGCGCAACGCGTGCTGCTGCAGCTCGCACACGGGCCGTACGGCACCGAGCAAGACGTTTATGACTTGGCTCACGCGGTTGACTGGGAACAATGGTTTGGCGTGCAGCAAACGTTTCGGGTCGACGTCACCGCGCACCGCAGCCCGCTCAAGAGCCTGAACTTTGTTGGCCTGCGCGTCAAAGACGCCGTGGCCGACCGCTTTCGGCAACGCGGTGGCGCCCGCCCCAGTGTGGATACGCGGGCCCCGGCCGTGCGCATTGCCGCGCACCTAGACGCCGGCCATGCCACCTTGTACGTTGACACCTCGGGTGACCCGCTGTTCAAGCGCGGCTGGCGTCAAAGCACGGGTGATGCCCCGCTTAAAGAAACCCTGGCCGCGGCCATGCTGGCAGCCACCGGTTGGGACGCCCACGGCGAGGCGCCCCTGTACGACCCGTGCTGCGGCAGCGGCACCGTGGCCATCGAGGCGGCGCAGATCGCGCTGCACATCCCGCCCGGCCTGCAGCGCCGCTTTGCGTTTGAAAAGCTGGTGCCCTACCAGGCCCATGTGTGGAACGGCATCAAGGACCAGGCGG
>JALRBF010000138.1 GCA_023262365.1 Burkholderiaceae bacterium | reverse complement strand
CCATCGTCGCTTTGGTTTCACGCTATCATCGCCATTCCGTTCCTCGCATGGATCATCCGGCATACGCGGCGCTAACAGCGGAAGACCGCATCCGTGTCTGCAAACTTGCCGCCATCCTGCGCGTGGCCGACGCCGCCGAGCGCGCCGGCTTTGTGTTTGCGGTGGACCCCACCTCGGCCGAAGCCTCGTGCATTGGCGGCAACATCGCCATGAACGCCGGCGGCAAAAAAGCCGTGCTTTGGGGCACGGCGCTGGACAATTTGGTATCTTGGCGCATGGTGACGCCGCAGGCCGAGTGGCTGGAGGTGGTGCGACTGGGCCACAACCTGGGCAAGATTCACGATGCCGAGGTTGCCAGTTTTTCGCTCACCTATTACGCCGCCGACGGCAAAACCGAAAAACGGCGCGAACAACTCGACATACCGGGCTCGGCGTTTCGCAAAGCCGGCTTGGGCAAAGACGTCACCGACAAATTTTTAAGCGGTTTGCCGGGCATTCAAAAAGAGGGCTGCGACGGTCTCATCACCAGCGCGCGCTGGGTGGTGCACCGCATGCCCAGCCACACCCGCACCGTGTGCCTGGAGTTTTTTGGTAACCCGCAAGACGCCGTGCCCAGCATCGTCGACATCAAACAGCGGCTGCAGCACGAGCCAAGCCAAAGCGGGGTCATGCTCGCCGGGCTTGAGCACCTAGACGACCGTTACTTAAAGGCCGTGGGCTACGTCACCAAATCCAAGCGCGGGGGCTTGCCCAAGATGGTGTTGTTGGGCGACATCACCGGCGACGACGCCGACGCCGTGGCGCGTGTGACCTCTGAGGTGGTGCGCTTGGCCAACGGCCGCAGTGGCGAGGGTTTTGTGGCGGTCACGCCTGAGGCGCGCAAAAAGTTTTGGCTCGACCGCAAGCGCACCGCGGCCATCAGCCGGCACACCAACGCCTTCAAAATCAACGAGGACGTGGTGATACCGTTGCCGCGCATGGGCGAGTACACGCTGGGCATTGAGCGGCTCAACATCGAGCTGTCGTTGCGCAACAAACTGGCCTTGTGCGATGCGCTGCTGGCTTACTTGCAGCAGCCGCACTTGCCGGTGCGCCCCGCAGACGACGACCCGCCCGAGGACGAGTGGCTGGCCGCGCGCGTCGAGCAGGCGGTGCAACACGTCAGCGAGGTGCGCGCGCTGTGGCGCGCTTGGCTTGACGGCTTGGACACCCACTTTGAGGCGCTGCAAAACCACAGCCTGCGCGCGAGCTGGAAGACCCAACTGCGTGCCCCGCTGCGCGAGCAGTTCACAGGCGCGGTGTTTGCCAAGGTGCTGGCCGACATCGACGCGACCCATCAGCGCATTTTGAAGGGGCGGGTGTGGATTGCACTGCACATGCACGCCGGCGATGGCAACGTGCACACCAACATCCCGGTTAACAGCGACGACTACGCTATGCTGCACACCGCGCATAAGGCCGTGGCGCGCATCATGGCGCTGGCGCGCAGCCTGGGCGGTGTCATCTCGGGCGAGCATGGCATTGGCATCACCAAACTGCAGTTTTTGTCGGACGATGAGCTGCAGCCCTTTGCCCAGTACAAGCAGCGCGTGGATCGTCGGAGGAACGACGATGTCCTTCCCGCCCAGCTCTGCCGCCATCGTCACCATCTCCTCGACGAAGAGCGGGTTCCCGGCCGCAGCGTCGAGGATGCGTGCGCGCAGATCGCCGTCGAAGGC
>JALRBF010000112.1 GCA_023262365.1 Burkholderiaceae bacterium | reverse complement strand
GGTGGTGGAGGTAAGCGGGATCGAACCGCTGACCTCTTGCATGCCATGCAAGCGCTCTCCCAGCTGAGCTATACCCCCACGCGTTACCAACTTTGCGGGCTGGCAAGCCGGAAATTATAACGCGGTTTTTCCGCCTATGGTGGCCACGGCCAGTCGTTGTTGCACGGTGGCCGGTGCGTGCAGGGCCAGGGTTTGGTCCAACGAGGGCGATTGGGCCTGCCCCATCACCAACACGCGCACGGGCATGGCCAGTTGGGGCATTTTTAGGCCGTGCTCGGCCAGCGTGGCCTTAATGGCTTGGGCAATGGCTTCGGCGTGCCAGCGTTGCTCGTTGGCCAGTTGGGCCAGGGCGGTGGCCAGGGTGTGCACGGCCGGTTGCACCGCCGGCGTGAGGTGGGTGGCAAGTTGTTGCGCGTCGGGCGTCACCGAGTCGTAGTAAGGCCGCAGCCAATCGGCCAGTGCCACCAGGGTGTCGCAACGGTCTTTAAACAAGTCGCACAGCGCGGGCAAGCGCGCGTCGGGCTGCAAGCCCATGGCGTGCACAAAGGGGGTAACGGCTTGGGCCAGCTCGGCACCGCTGCTGGCTTTGATGTGCTGAGCGTTAACCCAGCGCAGTTTGGCTTCATCAAACTGTGCGGCGCTGCGGCCAAGGTGCTTCAGGTCAAACCACTGCAGCAACTGTTGGCGGCTAAATATTTCGTCATCGCCGTGGCTCCAGCCCAGCCGCGCCAAGTAATTCACCATGGCCTCGGGCAGGTAGCCTTCGTCGCGGTACGCGGTTACGGCTTTGGCACCGTTGCGTTTGCTCATTTTTTCGCCGTTGGCGTTGAGCACCGTGGGCAAATGCGCATAAACCGGCGGCGTGGCCTGCAGCGCGGCAAATATGTGCAACTGGCGCGGGGTGTTGTTCAGGTGGTCGTCGCCGCGTATTACGTGGGTAATGGCCATGTCCACGTCATCTACCACCACGCAAAAGTTATAGGTTGGCGTGCCGTCGGCGCGGGCCACCACCAAGTCGTCGAGTTCGGCGTTTTCTACCTGCACCGGGCCTTTGACTTGGTCGTCCCAGCGCACGCTGCCTTCACGCGGGGTAGCAAAGCGCCACACGGGGGCCACGCCCGGCGGCGGCTCGGGTAGGGTTTTGCCCGGCTCGGGGCGCCAGGTGCCGTCGTAGCGGGGCTTTTGCTTGGCGGCCATTTGCCGCTCGCGCATGGCCTCTAACTCGGCCACACTGGTGTAGCACGGGTACACCCAGCCGCCAGCCTTTAACTGCGCCAGCACCTCTTGGTAGCGCGCCATGCGCTGCATTTGGTGGTGCGGGCCTTCATCAGGCTGCAGGCCCAGCCACTGCAGGCCTTGCAGTATTACGTCAACGGCCGCTTGGCTGGAGCGCTGCACGTCGGTGTCCTCGATGCGCAGCACAAACTGGCCGCCACGCGATTTGGCAAAGGCCCAGGGGTAAAGCGCCGAGCGCACGTTGCCCAGGTGAATGAACCCGGTGGGTGAAGGCGCAAACCGGGTGCGTACCGTATACGCGCTCATGCCGCGCTCACGCCGTGGGCAGGCCGCGCAGCAAGTCGGCCTGAATGTCGTCCATGTGCTCCAGCCCCACGGCCACGCGCAACAGGCCTTGGCCCACGCCTGCGGCTTGGCGCTGGGCCTCGCTTAGACGGCCGTGCGAGGTGCTGGCGGGGTGGGTAACCAGGGTTTTGGTGTCGCCAATGTTGGTGCTGCGCGAGAGCACGCGCAGCGCGTTGATGACACCAAAGGCACGCTGGCGCGCTTGCTCGGGGCTGCTGGCGCGCACGTCAAACGACACAATGGGCCCGCCCTGCCCGCTTTGTTGGCGCATGGCCAGGTGGTGCTGGGGGTGGCTGGGCAAGCCGGTGTAGTGCACGTGGGCCACGCCGGGTTGGGTTTGCAGCCACTGCGCCAGTTGCAAGGCTTGGGCCGATTGGGCTTGCAATCGCAGCTGCAGGGTTTCAAGGCCTTTGAGTACCACCCAAGCGTTAAACGGCGCCAGCGTCATGCCGCCACTACGCAGCATGGGCATGAGTTTTTCTTGCACCAGCGCGGCGCTGGCGCATAGGGCGCCGGCCATCACACGGCCTTGGCCGTCTAGGTACTTGGTGCCTGAGTGCACCACCACGTCCGCACCCCACTGCGCGGGGCGTTGCAGCGCAGGGGTCACAAAGCAGTTGTCCACGGCCAGCAGGGCACCGGCGCGGTGCGCCATGTCGGCCAGTGCGGTCATGTCGCACACGTCGCCCAGCGGGTTGGTGGGGGTTTCGGCAAACAACAAACGGGTTTGGGGGGTGATGGCCTTGGCCCATTCGTCGGGGTTGGTTTGCGACACAAAGGTGGCCTGCACCCCAAAGCGCGCCAGATCTGAGCCAATGAGCTTGACGGTGGCGCCAAACATGGAGTGCGAGCACACCACGTGGTCGCCGGCCTTGAGCACACCCAAGCACAACATCAAAATGGCCGACATGCCGCTGGCCGTGGCAATGGCCGCTTGCGTGCCTTCCATGGCGGCGAGGCGTTGCTCCAGGCTGGCCACGGTGGGGTTGCCATAACGGGCGTAGGTAAAGCCTTCTTCGTCGCCGGCAAAGCGCGCAGCGGCGGCCTCGGCGGTGTCTTGCACGTACCCGCTGGTGAGGTACAGGGCCTCTGAGTGCTCGCCGTAGGCGCTGCGTGGCATGGCGGTGCGCAGCGCCAGGGTTTGCGGGTGCAGGCCCTCGGGCAAGTCCGAGGTGGGCGCGGGGCCAGGGCTTGGGGGTTGGGTCATGTCACGCTTTCGGTTGCGGCGGGTGGGCGCGCGGCTTGCATGCGGGCCACCAGTTCGTCGTCCACGTCGCCGGTGCAGTACACGCCGTTAAAGCACGAGGCGTCAAAGCCGTCCAGCTTGGGGTTAAGTGGATGCAGCGCCGCTTGCATGGCGGCGAGGTCTTGGTAAATCAGCGCGTCGCAACCAATGTGCTGGCGCACTTGCTCAATGCTGCGGTTGTGCGCCACCAGTTCGTGCGCGCTGGGCATGTCAATGCCGTATACGTTGGGGTGGCGCACGGGCGGCGCGGCACTGGCCAGGTACACTTTTTTGGCGCCAGCTTCGCGTGCCATTTGCACAATTTCTTGGCTGGTGGTGCCGCGCACAATCGAGTCGTCCACCAGCAGCACGCGTCGCCCGGCAAATTCGGCGCCAATGGCGTTAAGTTTTTGCCTCACCGAGCGCTGGCGCGTGGCCCGCCCGGGCATGATGAAGGTGCGGCCCACGTAACGGTTTTTAACAAAACCTTCGCGGTAGGGCTTGCCCAACAAGTGCGCCAACTGCATGGCGCTGGGGCGAGACGACTCGGGGATGGGCACCACGGCGTCGATAAGGTCGGGCGATACGGTAGAGATGACGCGCTTGGCTAGGGCCTCGCCCATGTTAAGCCGCGCTTGGTACACCGAAATGCCGTCCAGCACCGAGTCAGGGCGGGCCAAGTACACGTATTC
>JALRBF010000066.1 GCA_023262365.1 Burkholderiaceae bacterium | reverse complement strand
AAAATTATGCTATTATACAAAAATGTTTTGTAATGGAACTTTTCCATAATAAATTCATTTGAATTCAAAAATTGTAAATCATTATTAGATAAAATTGTAATTATCTTTTCATCTCCTGTTTTTATAGTAATACTTCTTAATATATCACGAATATTTTTATAAAACTTAAAATATAGTGAATTTATAAAATTTGTTCGGCTCATAAGATTTGTTCCATCTCCATTATTTATATGTAATTTATTTCCGCCTCACACGAGGCGCTGGTGGACGCGGCCAAGCGCGCGCATGTGCACGATTTCATTACGGGGCTGCCGCAGGGCTACCAAACCATGGTCGGCGAGCGCGGGCTTAAGCTCTCGGGCGGCGAAAAGCAACGCGTGGCGATTGCGCGCACGTTGCTCAAAAACCCGCCGATCTTGATTTTTGACGAGGCCACCTCGGCCTTAGATTCAGCCAACGAGCGTGCAATTCAGGCCGAATTGCGGGCCTTGGCTGCAGGCAAAACCACCCTGGTGATTGCGCACCGTTTGTCCACCGTGGTCGACGCCGATTTGATTTTGGTGTTGGCCGACGGCGCGGTAATCGAGCGCGGACGCCATCACGAGCTGCTGGCCCAGCAAGGCGCCTACGCGCGCATGTGGACCCTGCAACAAAGCCGCACCGACGACACCCCGCCCACTTTTGTCCCGAGCCCCGCATGACACCCACCCCCGAGACGCTGAGCCTGATTCAACCCGACGACTGGCACCTGCACGTGCGCGACGGCGACGCCTTGACCAGCGTGGTGCCTGCCACGGCGGGGCAGTTTGGGCGGGCGGTCATCATGCCCAACTTGAGGCCCCCGGTGACCACTGCCGAGGCTGCACTGGCCTACCGCGACCGCATCATGGCAGCGGTGCCCGAGGGCGTGCGGTTTGAGCCGCTCATGACGCTGTACCTCACCGACCGCACCCGAGCCGAGGACATTGCCCGCGCCAAAGACGCCGGGGTGGTGGCCGTTAAGCTCTACCCAGCCGGCGCCACCACGCACAGCGACGCTGGCGTGACCGATTTGCGCCACGCACGCCCCGCCCTTGAGGCCATGCAACGGGTGGGCATGCCGTTGTTGATGCACGGCGAAGTCACCGACGCCGAGGTGGACGTGTTTGACCGCGAGGCGGTGTTCATTGAGCGCCACTTGCACACGCTGCGGGGCGACTTTCCCGCGCTGCCCATGGTGCTTGAACACATCACCACCGCCGAGGCGGCGCAGTGGGTGGCGCAGGCGCCCGGGCCAACGGCGGCCACCATCACCGCGCATCACCTGCTTTACAACCGCGGAGCCCTATTTGTGGGGGGCTTGCGCCCGCATTGGTACTGCTTACCCGTGCTCAAGCGCGAGCGCCATCGCCAAGCCTTGGTGGCGGCCGCCACTTCGGGCAATCCACGCTACTTTTTGGGCACCGACAGCGCGCCCCACCCAGCTCATCTTAAAGAGCACGCCGCGGCGTGCGCGGGCTGTTACACCGCGCCACAAGCCATGGCGTTGTACGCACAAGCCTTTGAAGACGCCGGCGCCTTGCATCGCCTTGAGGGCTTTGCCAGCTGCCACGGTCCCGACTTTTACGGCTTGCCACGCAATGCCGCCACGCTCACCCTGGTGCGCCAGGCGCAGCAGGTGCCTGAGTCTTACCCCTTGGGGGCGCACCACATCAAGCCCTTGGTGGCGGGCCAAACCTTGCGCTGGCGCGTGGCCTAATCCCTTTGCGCCAAGGGGATTATTTCCCCTCTTGAAGCACGCCCCGGGTGCCCCCATATCATGTCGAGCGCCGCTCGCCGGCGTGTGCTCGGCGGGGGTTTTTTATAAGGATTGTCATGAAGCGCATTGTGTTGTTCGTGTTGACCAACCTGGCCATTGTGCTGGTCTTGGGTGTCATGGCCAGCGTGCTTGGGCTCAACCGCTTTATTACGCAAAACGGGTTGGACCTGACCACGCTGCTGGGCTTTTCGCTGCTTATTGGCTTTGGCGGGGCGTTTATTTCGTTGCTCATCAGCAAGCCCGTGGCCAAGTGGAGCACCGGCGCCCATGTGATTGAGCGCCCCAGCAACCAGGATGAAACGTGGTTGCTGCAAACCGTGCAGCGGCTGGCCAGCCAAGCCGACATCGCCATGCCCGAGGTGGCAATTTACGAAGGCGCACCCAACGCCTTTGCCACCGGTGCGTTTCGCAACAGCGCGTTGGTGGCCGTCTCGACCGGGTTGCTGCAAAGCATGACGCATGAAGAAGTTGAGGCGGTGTTGGCGCACGAGGTGGCGCACGTGGCCAATGGCGACATGGTCACCATGACGCTGATTCAAGGCGTGATGAACACCTTTGTGGTGTTTCTTAGCCGCGTTATTGGTTATGCGGTGGACAGCTTCATGCGCCGCGGCGACAACCAATCCAGCGGCCCGGGCATTGGGTATTTCGTCACGACCATCGTGATGGATATTCTGCTCGGCTTTGTGGCGGCCATGGTGGTGGCGTGGTTCAGCCGACAGCGCGAGTTTCGTGCCGACGCCGATGCCGCACGCCTCATGGGGCGGCGTCAGCCCATGATCAATGCCCTGGCGCGCTTGGGCGGTTTGGAGGCTGGTGAGCTGCCCAAATCGGTGGCGGCGCTGGGCATTGTCGGGGGTTTGGGCCGTTTGTTTGCCACCCACCCGCCGATTGAGCAACGCATTGCCGCTTTGCAGCAAGGCCGCTAGGCCCGGCGTATCATGGCGGGGTGATGCCAGCCAGACCGCCGCTGGTGCATGGTGCCGAAAGGCCGCACTGGAGGAACGTCCGGACTGCACAGGACAGCGTAGGAGGTAACACCTCTCCACCGAAAGCCGCAAGGTATAAGGTGCGGATCAGAGCAACAGAGACGAGCCGCTTGAGTGCGGGTGAAACGGGCAATCTCTACGCGCAGCAATACCAAATAGGCTAACACGTGGCGGGTTACCGCCACACCGCGTGGCTCCGCGCGGCGTTAGCGGGTAGGTAGCACCGAGCCGGGTGGGTGACCCCCGGCCCAGAGGAATGGCGGTCACGGCGCGGGTAACCGTGCCGCACAAAATCCGGCGTACCGGCTGGCTTCACACTTCTTTTTTTGCCGTTGCCAGGCGTTGCAGGCGCTGCACGTGCGCCAGCAGCGAGTGGCGCGCCACGGGCCATAGCGCCTTGGGGGTGTCGTCGTAAGCCAGCGCCAGCCAGTCGTCTGGCCCGCCGTTGGGGTGGCGGTGTATGGCTTGCGCCACTTTGGCCTCGCGTGCCAGTCGATGCGCGCGCAAGCCAGCAATCACCGCCAGCGGCTGGTGCAACACGTGGCCGTGCGCGGGCAAAATAAACTGCACCACGTGCGTTTGGCAGGCCTGCGCCAAGCGCTGCAGCGAGTCCAAGTAGTCGTCCATGTTGCCATCGGGTGGGGCAATCACGGTGGTGCTGCCGTTAAGTATGTGGTCGCCCGAGAACAGCAGCCCATCTTCTTCGAGCACCAGGCACACATGGTTGGCCGCGTGCCCTGGGGTGTGCAGCGCGCGCAGCGTGTGCCTGTTGCCCGGCGTGGTGCCTAACCTGAGCGTGGCGCCGTCGGACAGTGCCTCGTCGGGGCTCCAGCGGCTGTCGGCTAGCGCGTGTGGGCCACTGGGTAGGCCAAGCACGGGTGCGGGCGTGCCCAGTGTGGCTTGCAGCGGGCGTGCGCCCGGGCTGTGGTCGGGGTGCGAATGGGTGCACACGATGGCCCGAATGTCGCCTTGCGTGGCCTGCAGCAGCCGGCCGCGGTGCGCCGCGTCGTCGGGGCCGGGGTCGATGACCACATAGCCCGTGTCCGGCTCGCCCACCACGTAGGTGTTGGTGCCGGGGCCTGTCATCATGCCTGGGTTGCCCACGGTCAAGCGTTGTACGTGGCGCAGCAGTGGCACGGGCCGCTGGTGTTGCCAGTCCAGGTGGTGCACGATTTGCCCATCGGGGCAGACCAGCGCCAACTCGCCGTACGGCGGTTCATGCTCCATGAATCGGGCTTCTTTGCCTTGACGCAACCCGGCGCGCGGGCAGCTGACAAACAGCGGTTGCTCGCCGGCGCAGGCTTGCAGCACCTGTTCCACGTTGGTGTGCAACTGCAGCCGCTGCAAAGTGCGCACCGTGGGAAACACCATGTTGAACGCGCCTTGTGCGTGGCGCGCCAGGGCATCGGTCGGGCTGACCCACGCCGGTTCAAACTGCTCTTGCTCGTCGGCCACCGGTTCTTGGTTGACCGGCATGCGCGCCACCCAAAACGGCACGTCAAAGCGTTTGGGTAGGTCGCGGTCCGTGATCCAGTGTGCCAGCAGCCATGTCGCATCGGCTGCGGGGCGCAGGCCCAAGGCCTGGCATTGGGCATAAAACGGCGCGTCGCGCCGCAGCCGGGCCACGTCGCTGGCCTGCGCGGGTTGTCCATCGGCGCGGTAGGCCAGCAAGATGCCCAACTCTTCGTAGCACTCACGAATGGCCGCCAGCGCCGCGGCCCTCCAGTGCGGGGCATGTCCCGGGCGAAAGCCGGCGGTGGCCGCGGCTTCATGGTCTTGCGGGTCAACCGCACCGCCCGGGAACACATAGGCGCCAGGCGCAAACGAGGCCTGCATCGAGCGCCGTGTCATGAGCACCTGCAAGCCCCCGCTGCCGTCGCGTAGCAACAACACGGTGGCCGCGGGGCGCAACGCGGCCGGGGTTTGGCTCGGGTGGAGCTGGGTGTGGGGTCTGACCATGGATGGCACTTTACCTGCTTGGCGCACGCGCAGGGGATAATGTCGGCATGAGGGTTCGGGTTAGCAAAATGCACGGCGCGGGCAACGATTTCATCGTGCTCGATGAAACCCGTGGCAGCCTGGGCCTAAGCGCGGCCCAGCGCCGCTGGCTGGCCGACCGGCATGTGGGCATTGGCGCCGACCAGCTGCTTACCGTGCGCGCGCCCTCGGCGCCCGAGGCCGATTTTGACTACATCATTCACAACGCCGACGGCCAAGAGGTGGAGCAGTGTGGCAACGGCGCGCGCTGCTTTGTGCGCTACGTTCGCGGCAAAGGCCTGACCCACCAACGCGTGGTGCGCGCCCGGGTGCGCCACACCACCTTGGTGCTCGAAGAGCTGGCCGATGGCCTGGTGCAAGTGGACATGGGGGCGCCGCTGTTTGAGCCGCAGCGGGTGCCCTTTGATGCGCTGGGGCTCAACCCCGAGCCCACCGGGGGGTGGTTGCGCTGGCGGCTAGACGGCGAGCCGCCGCGCCCGTGCGGCCCTTGGGCCATTTTGTCCATGGGCAACCCGCACGCCGTGCAGTGGGTAGACGACGTGCAGCACGCGCCGGTGGCCGCGATTGGCCGTTGGGTGCAGGCGCATCGTCGGTTTGGTCAAGGTGTCAACGTGGGTTGTATGCAGCGCGTGGCGGCCCAGCACATCGCCCTGCGGGTGTACGAGCGCGGTGTGGGCGAAACCCTTTCGTGCGGCACCGGTGCGTGTGCCGCGGCGGTGGCTGGCATCCGCTGGGGCCAGCTGCAAAGCCCGGTGCAGGTTGACACCCGTGGTGGGCGGCTGCAAATCGCCTGGGACGGCGGGCAAAGCCCGGTGCGCATGGCTGGCCCGGCCGCGTTTGTGTTTGACGCCGATATCGACATTCCCGATGAGGCCCACCTTCCCCTTGCTTTTCGTGCCCCTGCATCACCGCCATGAGTACCGCCAACCACCGCCCCCTGACCGAAGACGACATTGCCGCTTACCTGTTGGGTAACCCGGATTTTTTTGAGCGCCACGCCGACGTATTGGCCACGGTGCAACTCACCAGTCCGCACAGCCACCGTGCCATCAGCTTGCAAGAACGGCAGGCCGAGATGTTGCGCGCACGTATACGCGAACTCGAACTGCACGGCGCGCAGCTGGTACGCCACGGCCAGCACAACGCGCAGGTGTTGGCGCAGCTTGACGCGCTGACCCTGCAGTGGTTGGCGCAGTCCGAGGCGCGCGCCTTGCCCGAGCAAATCGAGCAAGGCCTTGAGCGCGCGTTGCAATTGCAGGCGGTGGCGCTGCGGGTATGGGGTTTGCCTGGGGCGGTGGACTCACCCCACGCGCTGGTGCCCGATGAAGCCGTGCGCCAACACGTGGCCGACATGACCGAGCCCTACTGCGGCGCGCGTCGCGACGACCCCACCCTGAGCTGGCTTGCGCCAGACCTGGGCGTGGCTTCCATGGCGTGCGTGCCGTTGCGCCACGACGCCTCGGGCCAGGCGCTGGGTGCGATGGTGCTGGCCTCGCACGACAGCCAGCGATTCACCGCCGACATGGGCACGGCGCTGCTGCAGCGCTTGGGCGCGCTGGTGGCCGCGGCGTTGCAGCGCTTGGCGTGACCCAGGCGTGGCCCGCCGCCTTGGTGGCCCGTACCGACCCACACGGCTGGGTTGAGGCGTACTTGGGCCACGTCACCTGGGTTAAGCGGCTGGCGCCGCGCACCTGTGCCCTGTACCGGGCCGATTTGCTCAAGTTAATGCGCCACACTCAGCAACTGGGCCTGACCCTGGAGCAGCTGCAAACCAGCCACGTGCGCCAGGGCGTGGCGCGCCTGCACGCTGGCGGCCACAGCCCGCGCGGTGTGGCCTTGGTGTTGTCGGGCTGGCGCGGGCTTTTCAAGTGGCTGACCCAGCAAGGCCGGTTGGGCCACGACCCCACCCAAGGCGTGCGCGCGCCCAAGGCGCCGCGTCCGTTGCCCAAGGCCTTGCCCGTGGACGAGGCCGTGCGCCTGGCCGCGCACACCCAAGCTGCCCAGCACCCTGTGCGTGAAGCTCGCGATGCGGCCATGATTGAACTGCTGTACGGCTGCGGGTTGCGCCTGGGCGAGTTGCTCGGGTTGGACGTGGCCGCTGGTGGCCCCGGTTGGCTGGACCTAGCCGACGGCACCGCCCACGTCACCGGCAAAGGCAGCAAGCGCCGCAGCGTGCCGCTGGGGCAGGCGGCACGGTTGGCTGTGCGGCACTGGATGGCGCTTAGGCCGCAGTGGGCGCAGCCTAACGAGCCGGCTCTGTTCATCAACGCCCGTGGGCAGCGCCTCTCGCCCCAGCAAACCCGCAGCCGCTTGCGCCAGCGTGCGCTGGCCGCCGGGCTTGAGGGGCACGTGCACCCGCACATGCTGCGTCACTCGTTTGCCTCGCACCTGCTGCAAAGCAGCGGTGACTTGCGCGGCGTGCAAGAACTGCTGGGGCACGCCAGCATTCAAAGCACCCAAATTTACACCCGTCTCGATGCTCAGCATCTGGCCGCCGTATACGACGCGGCGCACCCCCGAGCAAAAAAAAAGTCGGCATCCTAATGGGTTGTTGCTAACATGAAGCCCCCAAAACCATAAG
>JALRBF010000056.1 GCA_023262365.1 Burkholderiaceae bacterium | reverse complement strand
GACGAAGGCCTGCGCATGCTGCGCGACGCCGGGCACGACGCCAGCGGCGTGGTGCTTACCGGCGACGTGGTGACCGAAATTACCGATCACGCGGCCAAACTTGATAAAGATGGGGCCCAACGACTCCAGCGCCAGGCGCAGCCGTTGGCCAGCGGGTTGGCGACGCACAGACGGCGGCGTGAACCCACGCGCCACGCGCCGTGGCCAGCGCAGATGCAACCCGGCCAAGGCCAGTTCGAGCAAGCCAAAGCGAAACGCCACCCACACAATGGTGGCGCCGCGCAGCCAACGGGTCAAGTGACACCGCCTTGGGCGGCTTGGCGCTGACGCCACCCCCGCACCGCTTGCTCCAAGCCGCGCACCAGGCGCCCCAACGCCGCAGCGGGCACGTCGCCCAGCAAGCGTGCCACGTCCTCTTCAATGTCCCAGCGCACATGCTCGCGCAGCCAGCCGATTTCGGCGGCCAGCATCACGTCACCGGTAACTTCCACATCGGGCGGCAAGCCCTCTTGCCAGCGCTGCAAGGTCTCGCCCCAGGGGGTGCTGGGCATGCGCAGCACCAGGTCGGCCGCCTCGGGCGTGTGGCCCATGGCCAGGGGCTGCAGCAAGCCCGCGTTGCTGATGCGCAGGTACAGCGCCACCGACTCGGCGTGCAACGCCACGGTTTTTTGTTGATGCCGCTGCAGCCGTTTGCAGGCCGCCGGGTGCTGCCCCAGCACGTGGTTGGCCAACAACAGCACGCGGTTGAGCAAGTCGTGTTGCAGCCACACCGGCGGCGGCGCGCGACGCGCCCACTGCTGGCCCACGTTGGCCAACGTGGCCATCCACGCTTGTGGGTCGGCCGGTGGGGGGTTAAACCATGTCATGCGTGCATTGTGCCGCATTGCCCCACGGGCCACGCGGCACGGGCGCTGGGCTTAATTAAGCGCCTGCACCCCAGCCACCAGCCAGCCACCGCCTTGGCGTGCTTTGGTAATGTTCCACACCTCGCGAAACGAAGTGGCCGGCTCGCCCGGCTCTTCGCGCACCTCGCCATGAAACTCCACGCTGGCCACGTAGCCGTTGGTCACCTCTTCAATGCCAAGCAAGCGCGCGTGCAAGGCCAGCACCTCGGTGGTGTTGGGACGATCACCCAAGGCCTCCTCGCGTTCGCGCAGCTGCTGCGCGATTTGCTGCAGCATGTCATCGGTCATTAACTCGCCCATCGCCTTAAGGTCGGCGGCGTCCCAGGCGGCCTGAATGTCAACAAAGTGTTGTTTGGCCGCACGCTCAAAGCCCGCCACGTCGAAGTCTTCAGGAATGCCCCAAGTCTCGGGCAGGGCGCTGCCGCCCAAGGACGCGCCTATGATGCTGCCTGAGCGGCTGGACGGCGCTGGCGGCGGCGCAAACGCCGCGGGGCTTGCCCCGCCGTGGGCGCCGGCGTACGCGGGCCGCGCCACGCCACGGCGCATGCTGCGCAACAAAAACATCACCAGCATGGCGCCTAGGGCAACGAGCAAGATCACGCCAAACCCCTCACCAAGGCCCAGCGACGAGGCCAACCATGCCAGCCCCAGCCCCGCGGCCAGGCCACCGAGCATGCCGCCCCACCCAGAGCGCGTGGCCGCGGCGGCACCCGTGGCACCCGCGGCCGCGCCATTGGCCGTGGCCGAGCGGGTGGGCGCAGCCGGCTTGGTTGGGGCCGGTGCCATGCGCTTGGTTACCATGCCCGACTGTTTGCCAAATGAGAAGCCCCCGCCAAAGCGCTTGGCCGACGCCATGGGCGAGGCCATCAACACGGCCAACGCCAAAATCACCACTGCACTACGTTTCATCCCGTCTCTCTCCAAAGCATGTGGCGCCGATTGCGACGCCTAAGGTATGACACCCGCGCAGTCTAGAGACTTTTTTGCGCCACGTGCAAAGCCACCACACCACCAGTCAGGTTATGCACATCAACGTGGGCAAAGCCCGCCTCGTGGCACATGGCGCGCAGGGTTTCTTGGTCAGGGTGCATGCGAATCGACTCGGCCAGGTAGCGGTAGCTCGCGGCGTCTTTGGCCACCCACTGCCCCAAGCGGGGCAGCACGGTAAATGCGTACCAGTCGTAGGCGCGCGCCAGCGGCGGCACCACCTTGGAGAACTCAAGAATCAGCAGCCGCCCGCCGGGTTTGAGCACGCGATGGGCTTGCGCCAGTGCCTGGTCTTTGTGCGTCATGTTGCGCAAGCCAAACGCCACACTCACCAAGTCAAAGGTGGCGTCTGCAAAGGGTAATTGCTCGGCGTCGCACACCGCACTGGGCAGCATCAAACCCTCGTCTTGCAGCCGGGTGCGCCCCTCGCGCAGCATGGCGGCGTTGATGTCGGTGTGTACCACGCAGCCCGCTGGGCCCACGGCCCGGGCAAAGCCACGGGTCAGGTCGCCGGTGCCGGCGGCCAAGTCAAGCACGTGGTCGCCCACTTGCGCGTTGGCCACGAGCAAGGTGTAGCGCTTCCAGGCTCGGTGCAAGCCCAGCGACATGAGGTCGTTCATTAAGTCGTAGCGCGGCGCCACCGCATCGAACACCTCGCGCACATGGCGCGCTTTGTCGCGCTCGTCGACTTGCTTGAATCCAAAGTGGGTTTGTGCCATGCCTGCTCGTGTGCTTTTTAGGGTTGGCCCTTGGGTGCCGAGGGGTCGCGGCTGGCGCCTGCGGCAGCCAAACGCGCCTCGTAGTCTTGCCACAGTCGGGTTTGCTCGCGCCCAAGGTGGTGCAGGTAGTCCCAGCTGTACAAGCCGCTGTCGTGGCCGTCGCTGAAGGTGGGCTGGATGGCGTAGTTGCCCACGGGTTGCACCGAGACAATGGTGACCTCGCGCTTGCCAGTTTGCAGCACCTCTTGCCCCGGTCCGTGACCACGCACCTCGGCCGAGGGCGAATACACCCGCATGAGCTCAATGGGAATGTTCAGCTCGGTGCCGTCGGCGTAGCGCAGCGCCAGCACCCGGCTGTTTTGGTGTACCACCATTTCTTGCGGGGTCATGCTTGGCTGCCGTTGGCCCATGGCTGCAGCGCCGTTTGCAAGGCCGCCGTCAGCTGCTGGGCGCGGCTGGCGCGCTGGGGGTGCTGGGCGGCCTGGGGACGCCGCGGCGCGGCCCATACCGAATCGGGAAAGTGCCGGTCGTCTCGGTAGCGCGCAATCATGTGCCAGTGCACGTGCGGCACGTGGTTGCCCAAGCTGGCCAGGTTCACCTTGTCGGGCTGCATCACCTCGCGCAGCACCCGCTCAGCCGCCTCAAGCACCGCCCACAGCGCGTGGCGTGCGGTGGGCGGCAAATCGGTAAGTTCGGCCGCGTGCGCCGTCGGGATGACACGCAGCCAGCCGGGGTAGTCGGGCTCGTTGGCGTGCACCACACGCAACCAGGGCGCCTGCCACAGCACCTCGCCGCCGGCCTCGGTGCACAGCGCGCAAGCCGGGCTCACAGCAACACCCGCTCAATGCCACCGGCGTTGGCCTTGGCCACGTACTCGGGCAGCCACTGCTCGCCCAGCAACTGGCGGGCCAGTTCAACCACGATGTAATCGGCCTCGAGCAAGCCGCTGGACAAATCGTCTTGAAAGCGCGACAGCCCTTGCAGGCAACTGGGGCAGCTGGTGAGCACCTTAACCGGCGCCTCAGGCGCCAAGCCTTGCTGGCGCAACTGGGCTTCGCCGCGGCGAATTTCTTCTTCTTTGCGAAACCGCACCTGGGTCGAAATATCGGGGCGCGTCACGCCCAGCGTGCCCGATTCACCGCAACACCGCTCGCTTTTGACCACGCCACTGCCCACTAGGCCGCTGACGGTCTTCATCGGGTCTTGCAGCTTCATGGGCGAGTGGCACGGGTCGTGGTACAGGTACGCGCCACCGGCGCCCAGCTGCACCCCTTTTTCAAGCAAAAACTCGTGAATGTCGATCAGGCGGCAGCCCGGAAAGATGTCTTCAAACCGATAGCCGGCTAACTGGTCGTAACACGTGCCGCAGCTGACCACCACGGTTTTGATGTCAAGGTAGTTCAGCGTGTTGGCCACGCGGTGAAACAGCACCCGGTTGTCGGTGATGAGTTTGTCGGCCTTGTCAAACTGCCCGCTGCCGCGCTGGGGGTAACCGCAGCACAGGTAGCCCGGTGGCAACACGGTTTGTACCCCCACGTGCCACAGCATGGCCTGCGTGGCCAAGCCCACTTGGCTAAACAGCCGCTCCGAACCACAGCCCGGAAAATAAAACACGGCCTCGGTCTCTGAGGATGTGGTGCGCGGGTCGCGCAGAATGGGCACGTAGTTGCGGTCTTCAATGTCGAGCAGCGCGCGTGCGGTTTTTTTGGGCAGGTCACCGGGCATTTTTTTGTTCACAAAGTGAATCACCTGCTCGCGCAACGGGGCGGCGCCCAGCGTGGCCGGTGGCGCCTTGGTTTGGCGCCGCGCCCATACCGACAACATGCCCGCCGCCCAACGCTGCAGCCGCATGCCCACGTCCACGGTGGCCGCGCGCACCAGCTTGATGGTCTCGGGCCGGGTGGCGTTGAGCATGAGCATGGCTGCGGCCTGCCCGGGACGAAAGCTTTTTTGCCCCATCCTGCGCAACAAGTTGCGCATGGCCATGGTGACGTTGCCAAAATCAATGTCCACCGGGCATGGGCTCTCGCACTTGTGGCACACGGTGCAGTGGTCGGCCACGTCTTCAAACTCTTGCCAGTGGCGCAGCGAGACCCCGCGACGCGTTTGCTCTTCGTACAAAAACGCCTCAATCAGCAGCGAGGTGGCCAATATCTTGTTGCGTGGGCTGTACAGCAAATTGGCGCGCGGCACATGCGTGGCGCACACCGGCTTGCACTTGCCACAACGCAGGCAGTCTTTGACGCTGGTGGCGATGTCGCCAATGTCAGACTGCTGCATGATGAGCGACTC
>JALRBF010000340.1 GCA_023262365.1 Burkholderiaceae bacterium | reverse complement strand
GCGTCGTCGTAGCCAAACACCGAGAGGGCACGCACCACGGTGATGCCGGGCGCGTTGGCGGGCACCACGATCATGGATTGCTGCTCGTGGCGGCCTGCGTCGGGGTTGGTCTTGCCCATCACGATGTAGACCGCGCAGCGTGGGTCACCCGCGCCGGACGACCACCACTTGCGGCCGTTGATCACGTACTCGTTGCCTTCGCGGCGGATTTCGCACTCGATGTTGGTGGCGTCGGACGAAGCCACATCGGGCTCGGTCATCAAAAAGGCCGAGCGGATCTCGCCGCGCAGCAAGGGTTCCAGCCACTGGTCCTTGAGTTCTTCGCTGGCGTAACGCTCCAGGGTTTCCATGTTGCCGGTGTCTGGTGCGGAGCAGTTAAACACCTCGGGTGCCCAGGGCACACGCCCCATGATCTCGCACAACGGCGCGTATTCCAAATTGGTCAGCCCCTCGGGCGCGCGCTTTGAATTAGGCAAAAACAGGTTCCAAACCCCAGCGGCTCGCGCCTTGGGTTTGAGTTCTTCAATTAAGGTGGTGGGAACCCATGCGTTGCCCGCCGCGCGGTTGGCTTCTACTTCTTGAAAAAAACGTGCCTCGTTGGGGTACACATGATCGTGCATGAAGGCGCGCAAGCGTTGTTGTAGATTTTTTACCTTGTCGCTGTAATCAAAATTCATGGCTTATCCTCCTGTTGAACCCTTGTGTCGTTGCGCAAAATGCCACCCCAGTTCTGCCATGGGGCGTGCGCCAGCGGCCGAGGCCGTGGCTTGGTCGCTGGCGGCGGTGCCTGCCTCAATGCGTTTGGCAATGCCTTGCAAAATGGCCGCCAAGCGAAAAAAGTTAAACGCCAAATAAAAATTCCAATCGCTTTGCAGCGCGTCGGCTTGTGTGGATTCGGTGCGTTGGCAGTAAGCCTGGATGTACTCGTGCTCAGACGGGATGCCCAAGGCGACCAAGTCCAGCCCGCCAATGCCACGAAATGCCCCAGGTTCGATGTGCCACGCCAGGCAGTGGTAGCTGAAGTCGGCCAGCGGGTGCCCCAGCGTGGACAGCTCCCAGTCCAGCACCGCAATCACGGTGGCGTCGTTGGGCGCAAACATCACGTTGTCCAGCCGGTAGTCACCGTGCACCACCGACACCGAGTCGCTCTGCGTGGCCGAGTGCGGCAAGTGCGCCGGCAGCCACGCCATGAGCCGGTCCATCTCGGCAATGGGTTGCGTGATGGAGGCCACGTACTGCTTGCTCCAGCGGCTTATTTGGCGCTGGACGTACTGGCCGGGACGGCCAAAGTCACTCAACCCAGCGGCTTGCACATCAACGCGGTGCAAATCGGCCAGGGTGTGGTTCATGGCAAGGTAGTGGGCGCGGCGCTGTTCGCGGGTCATGTCGGGTAGCGACTGCTCCCACAGCACCCGGCCTTGCATGTGTTGCATCACGTAAAAGGCACGGCCCATCACGCCCTCGTCCTCGCACAGCGCGAGCATGCGTGGCACGGCAAAGCCTGCGGCGTGCAGCGCAGCCATGACGCGGTACTCGCGCTCAATGGCATGGGCCGAGGGCAGCAGCTGACTGGCCGGCGCGGGCTTGCTGCGCAGGACGTACGACTGGTCATGCCCATCGAGCCGATACGTGGGGTTGGACTGGCCACCCCTAAACGGCGTGAGCACGGGTTCGCCGCGGTAGCCTGGCACATGGGCCGCCAGCCATGCCCCCAGCGCTTGGGTGTTGAGTTGCTCGGGTGGCCGGCTCATGCGGCAATGGCGCGCACGCTGCGGTGCGGGCTTAGCTGGTGATCTCGGCGATGTGCATCAAGGCGTTGCTGCTGCATACCACCAAGCCCGCGGGGTCTAGGCGAATGGCGCCGTCGCGCTCCATGCTTTTGAGCTCTTGATTCACGCGTTGGCGCGAAGCGCCCAGCAGCTGCGCGAGTTCTTCTTGCGCCAAATGCAGGGCGATGCGAATTTCTTGTTTGCTGCCCAGTTCGGGTACACCGTAGCTGCGTGTGAGATGCAGCAGTTGCTTGGCTAGGCGCGCGCGCAGAGGCAGCGTGTTGAGGTCTTCGACCAGCCCAAACAGCTGACGGATGCGCCGCGCCTGCAAGCGCATGAGGGCGTCGTAGAGCTCGGTGTGCAGCCCCAAAATCCGAAAGAAATCGCTGCGCGAGACACACATCAGCGTGGTGGGGCCGTGTGCGTAGGTGTCGTGGGTGCGCGCGTCGCCGTCGAACAACGAGACATCGCCAAACCACACCCCAGGCTCCACGTAGGTGTAGGTGATTAAGCGCCCGGCCAGCGTGGTGCTGCTGACTCGTACCGCGCCTTTGGCCACTCCGTACCAATCCGTGGGCGCGTCGCCGCGCGCACAGATAAGGGCGTCGTCGGGGTAGCGTTTGACGTAGGCGCATCGCAGAATGTCGTGCCGTAAAGAAGGTGAAAGCGTAGAAAACCAACGCCCAGCGTTAATGGCTGCGCGTTCCTCCATCGTAAGGATTGGTTCATCCATGGTGTGTCGTTTCCGTGACTTAGAGAGCGTAAAAATAAGCGGTGATGTTACGGCGTGTAGCGCGGCGAGCGCTTATTTAAAAAGGCATCTATGCCTTCGGCCGCGTTGTGGTGGTGCAGGTTGCGCACAAAATGCTGTCGCTCATGCGTCAGGTGCGTGTGCAGTGGGTCATGGCTGGCGTCGTTCACCAGCTCTTTGATGCTGGCCAGCGCATTGCCCGCGCGCTCGCTTAAGCGCTGTGCCAGGGCCAGCGCCTCGTTGAGCGCTTGGCCCGGCGCGCTGAGGTGACTGAGTACACCCCATTGCTGCAACTCGGCGGCGGTGGCACGCTCGCCCAGCATCAGCAGCCGCATGGCTGTGGCCCGCGGCAGGCCGCGTGCTAGGTGCCAGGTGCCGCCACCGTCGGGGCTTAATCCTACCGTGCTGTACGCCATCACAAACACGGCGTTGCTTGCTGCCACCAGCATGTCGCAAGCCAAGGCCAGCGAGCAGCCCGCGCCCGCCGCCGCACCCTCTACCGCGGCCACCACGGGTTTGGGAAAGGTGCGTATGGCCTCAATCCAGTCGTGCAAGCCGTTGATGCTGGCTAGGCTCACCTCCACCGGGCGCTCTCGGTTGGCCAGCAGGCGGTTGAGGTTGCCTCCGGCGCAAAACGTTGCGCCCGCCCCGGTGATGACGACGGCGCGCACCTCGGGGTTGGCCTCGGCGGCGTTGAGCGCCTCAACCCCGGCGCTGTACACCGCAGGCCCCAAGGCGTTGCGGTGCTCGGGGTTGCTGATGGTTAGCACCAGGGTGTGGTCTTGGGTGTGGCTTAACAGCTGTTCGCTCATGGCATCAGGCCTCGGTGTGCAGCAAGCTCAAGCCCAGGGCGGCGCGCCGCCGCAGCCAGGGGCTGGGGCGGTAGCGTGGGTCGCCGTACACGGTTTGCATGTTGAATAAGATCTCTAGGACGTTGTTGGGCCCCAAGGCGTCGCCCCAGGCCAGGGGCCCGCTGGGGTAGCCCAGACCCAGCGAAACGGCCAAGTCCAAATCAGCGGGTGAGCATATGCCTTGTTGGCAAATGTCCGAGGCAATGTTTACCACGGCGGCCAGCACCCGTTGCGTGACAAAGCCTGCGCTGTCGCGAATCATGCTCACCGGTTTGCCGTCGCGGGCAAACAGGGCATGGGCGGCTTGGCGCATGTCTTGGCGCGTGGCTGGGTTGGTTGCCACCACGCGTCTTTTGGTCGCGGCGTCGGGCAGCAACAGGTCAATGCCCACGGTGCGGCTGGCGTCCAGCCCCTCCACCGCGGCCAGCGTGGTCACGTCAAAGCCCAGCGGGGCCACCACAATCAACGCCTTGGACGAGGCCACAGCGCCGGTTTCAATGGCGAGTTGTTGGTCTTTGAGCCACTGCAGCAGCTCGGCGCGGCGTGCCGCTTTGGGTGAGACCCACACCGGCGGCAAATCGGGCACCGACGGGGCGGCGGCTTCGGCCACGGGTTGCGGCTGATTGTCCACGTACCGATAAAACCCCTGCCCCTTTTTGCGCCCCACCAGGCCCGCGGCCAGGCGTTGCGCCGTGATTACGCTGGGGCGGTAGCGCGGCTCGGCGTAGTATTGCTGGTAGATCGATTCCATCACCGGGTGCGAGACGTCCAGCCCGGTGAGGTCAAACAACTCAAACGGCCCGAGCCGAAAGCCGGCTTGGTCGCGCAAAATGCGATCGGCGGTGGCCACATCGCACACGCCCTCGCCCAGCAAGCGCAGGGCCTCGGTGCCGTAGCCTCGGCCGGCGTGGTTCACGATAAAGCCCGGCGTATCTTGCGCCACCACCGCTTGGTGCCCCATGGCTTGGGCGTAGCGCACCAGGCGCTCAACCACCTCGGCGTCGGTGCGCACCGATGCCACCACCTCCACCACACGCATCAGCGGCACCGGGTTAAAAAAGTGGTAGCCCGCTACGCGCCCGGGTTGGCGCAAGTTTGCGGCAATGGCGGCAATCGACAACGACGAGGTGTTGGATACCAGCACCGCTTGTGGCGACGCCACCTCTTCGAGCTGGGCAAACAGCGCTTGCTTCACGTCCAAGCGTTCCACCACCGCTTCAACGATGAGCTCAGCCGTGGCCAGGTCGCTCACCGAACCCGCCACGTGCAGCGCGGCGCGCCATTGCTGCACCTGCTCGGCGCTGCACTTGCCTTTGGCTTGCAGCTTGTGCCACTGCACCCCCAAGGCCTCGCGCGCCTGTTGCGCGGCGCCGGCTTGGGTGTCAAGCAGCCACACCTGGCTGCCCGCTTGGGCCGCAATTTGCGCAATGCCGCGGCCCATGGCCCCAGCCCCAATAATTGCAACGTGTTGAAATTCCAATGACATCCCTGTTCCTCCTGAGTTTTTTGTGTGGACGGTAACCAAACAACCTAAGCCCGAGAGGTCCATACCTCAGGGTTGACCATGCGAATTGGCGTTCGCTGGGCATAGGCCTTAACCGCAGCAAACGCATCGCCAAAAAACGATTCGTAGTTTTCTTGCTCCACGTAGCCTATGTGAGGCGTGCACACGCAGTTCTCTAGCTGCAGCAAGGCGTGGCCGCGCAGCACGGGCTCGGATTCGTACACGTCCACCGCGGCCATGCCTGGGCGCCCACGGTTGAGCGCGCTAAGCAGTGCACCCTCTTGAATCAGCTCGGCTCGCGCGGTGTTCACCAGCAAGGCCGTGGGCTTCATGCTGGCCAGCAGGTCTGGGCCAATCAAGCCGCGAGTGGACGGGCCAAGCCGCAGGTGCAGCGACAGTACGTCGGACTCGGCAAACAAGGCCTCGACCGAGGGCGCCACTGTGGCGCCCGCTGCGCTGGCCCGATCGCGCGCGGTTTGGCTGCCCCAAACCAGCACGGGCATGCCAAACGCCTTGCCATAGCCCGCCACCAGGGCGCCGATGCGACCATAACCCCAAATGCCCAGCGTTTTGCCGTGCAAGCGGGTGCCCAGGCCAAAGTTATCGGGGGTGGACTGGCTGCGCAGCCCAGCTTGCTGCCAGATGCCGTGCTTGAGGTTGTTTACGTACTGCGGCAAGCGCCTCATGGCCGCCATGGTCAGCGCCCAGGTAAGTTCGGCCGCGGCGTACGGTTGGCTTGGGCC
>JALRBF010000330.1 GCA_023262365.1 Burkholderiaceae bacterium | reverse complement strand
CAATTCGCGGGCTGTCCGATGCCTTGCATCAGGCGCTCATGAAGGCCGGCGCTGCGGCCACTGCATCACCCTCAGTCACCGTTGCCGATTGCCAGCAAGGGGCCGAGGAACTGGCGCGTTTGCTGTTTCTCTACGCAGCCGGGCAACGCCGCGAGGCTTCAAGCGAGGTGATGGCGCGTTTGCAGCGCTGAGCGCCCCAGTCGCGGCGCTCCATCCTTGAGGCCCTAGGCGACTTTTTTCACCACCGCATAGCGCGCCAGTGTCGCCGCCCGTGCCTCGGCGTGGTCCACAATCGGCGCTGGGTAATCGCGACCCAGTGTCACCCCCGCAGCGGCGAGATCCACCGGCCGTGCCAGCCAGGGCGCGTGCAGAGCGGCATCGGGCAGTCGCGCCAGTTGCGGCAGATAACGCCGAATGAACGCTCCCTTGGGGTCAAACTTTTCGCTTTGGCTCACCGGGTTAAAAATGCGAAAGTACGGCTGTGCGTCGCAGCCGCTTGAGCTTGCCCACTGCCAACCGCCGTTGTTGGCGGCGAGGTCAAAGTCCAGCAGCTGGGCGGCAAAGTACGCCTCGCCCCAGCGCCAATCCAGCCCCAAGTCTTTGCACAAAAAGCTCGCAACCACCATGCGCAGCCGGTTGTGCATGTAGCCGGTTTGGTTAAGCTGGTGCATGGCCGCGTCCACCAAGGGGTAGCCCGTGCGACCTTCGCACCAGGCGGCAAACCACGTTTTGGCGGTGGCGCCTTTGGCCCATTGAATGCGGTCGTAGGCGGGCTTAAACGCTTGCTTGGCCACGCGCGGGTGGTGGTGCAAAATTTGGTGATAAAAGTCGCGCCACACCAGCTCGGACAACCACGTGCTCGCCCCCGCATCGCCGCCGTGGTGGCCGGGCCAAGCGCGGCGCAGCAACTCGCGAATCGATACGGTGCCAAAGCGCAAATGCGCGCTTAAGTAACTGGGGCCTTTAACGGCCGGGTAGTCGCGCGCCTTGGCGTACTGCGCCAGGCGCGGCATGAAATCGTCAAGCAGCGCCATGGCGCCAGCGCTGCCGGTGCGTACGTGAATGGCGGCGAGGTCAACCCGGTCAAATCCCATGTCCGCCAGTGCCGGGCAGGCGGTGGACTGCGCCAAGGCCTTGGGCACCGGCGCCAGCCGCTCGGCCGGGCCAAACGCGTGCGCCGCCATGTGCGCCGGACGCAGTTGCTTGAGCCAGGCGTTTTTGTAAGGCGTAAACACCGAAAACGGCTGCCCGGCTTGGGTAAGCACCTCGCTGCGCTCAAAAATAACGTGGTCTTTGCAGGTGCGCCAGGCCACCCCGGCATGGGCCAGGGCGCCGCGCACGTGGTCGTCTCGGGCTAGGGCGTCGGGCTCGTCGTCGTGGTTGGCGTACACCGCTTGCACGCGCAGCGTTTGGGCCAACTCGCACACCACCTGGCGCGCTTGCCCGTGCTGCACCAGCAGCCGCACACCATGCACGCCGGCGGCTTGAGCGTGCTCGGCCAAGGCGCGGTCAACCGCTTGCACCGCCTCGTAAATAAAGCTCACGCGCTTGTCGTGGCGCGGCAGCCCCTCAAGAATGTCGCGGTCAAACACAAACACGCACCACACCTTGGCACATTCGTGCATGGCGCGTGCCAAGGCGGCGTGGTCGTCCAGTCGCAGGTCGCGGCGCAGCCACACCAGCCCGGCGGCCAACTCGCTCACGCCGCAGCCTCCCCGGCCCGTCGGGGCCCACGCCAGGGTGCCGCATAATATGGCTTCATGAGTGCCGATGCTACCCTGTCTTGTCTGGCCCATCATTTTTTGGTGGCAATGCCCGGGTTGGACGACGCGCTCTTTGGCCGCAGTGTGGTGTACGTGTGCGAGCACAACGACAAAGGCGCCCTGGGCCTGGTGCTGAACAAGCCCAGCGAGATGCGCGTCAAAGACTTATTTGCCAAAGTTGACTTGCCACTGGCGCGGCACGATTTGCAAGACGATCTGGTGGGCGTGGGCGGGCCGCTGCACACCGAGCGCGGCTTTGTGCTGCACGACCCCATGGGCGACGAAGAGGGATCGGTGTACGCCTCGTCGCTGCAGGTGCCCGGTGGATTTGAAATGACGACCTCGCGCGACGTGCTCGAGGCTTTGTCGGTGGGCGCCGGGCCCAAGCGGGTGCGCATCATGCTGGGCTATGCCTCGTGGGGCGAGGGGCAGCTCGAGTCCGAACTGGCCGAAAACAATTGGCTCACCGTTGCCGCGGACGCCTCGGTGGTGTTTGACACCCCCGCGGCCAGCCAATGGCAGCATGCCGTGGCGCTGCTGGGGCTGGATTCAGGCAACCTCGCCGTGGGCTCGGGGCATTGCTAGCATGATGCCCGCCACCCAGCAAGTTTCGCCACGGTGGCAACGCTTTTTGGCTTTTGACGTTGGCACCCAACGCACCGGCGTGGCCGTGGGCAACCGCATCAGCGGCACCGCCACGCCGTGCCCCACCATCGTGGCCCAAGGCGCGGCGGTGTGGCCCAAGGTGGCGCAGGTGGTCAGCCAGTGGCAGCCCGACGCGCTGGTGGTGGGCGTGCCGCTGTATCCCGACGGTGCCGCGCACGACATGACCGCCGTGGCGCAGCGCTTTGCGCGGCGGCTTCACGGGCGGTTTGGCCTGCCCGTGCTGCAAGTGGACGAGCGCTACACCACCACCGAGGCGCGCGCCTTGGGCGCGGCCGACACCGACGCCGGCGCCGCCTGCATCATGCTTGAACAATGGCTTCGCGAGCTGCCATGAGCGCCGTGGCCCCCAACGCCGAGGCGCTGTACCTTACCCTGCGCGCGGCGGTGCAAACCTGGCTGGCGGCGCAGCCCGCACCGGTGCACGTGGTGGGCATTGCCTCGGGTGGGGTGTGGCTGGCGCAGCGCTTGCACGCCGATTTGGGCTTGTCGGCAGACGTGGGCGTGATCTCCTCGGTGATGCACCGCGACGACTTTGCGCAACGCGGCTTGGCCGCGGCGGCCATGCAAACCAAGCTGCCGTTTGAAGTCAACGACGCGCGCGTGCTGCTGGTGGACGATGTGCTGTACACCGGGCGCACCATTCGCGCCGTGCTCAACGAGCTGTTTGATTACGGCCGCCCGGCGGCGGTGGCCTTGGCGGTGCTGGTTGACCGCGGCGGGCGCGAACTGCCCGTAACCGCCGACTTATGCGCCGCCCAATGCCACGTACCGGCCGACCAGGTGCTGCAACTGCAACGCAGCGCGGACGGGCAACTTGTGATGACGCTGCAAGAGGCCAACTAGCCATGCCAGGGCACAACCCCCAGCTCAACCGCCACGGCGAACTCGTGCACCTGCTCTCGATTGAGGGGTTGGGGCGTGAGCACCTGGTGCACATACTCGATACCGCCAGCCAGTTTGTCAGCGTCAACGACCGCGACGTAAAAAAAGTCCCGCTGCTGCGTGGCAAAAGCGTTTTTAATTTATTTTTTGAAAACTCCACCCGTACCCGCACCACCTTTGAGATTGCCGCGGCGCGCCTGTCGGCCGACGTCATCAATCTGGATATCGCGCGCTCCTCTACCAGCAAAGGCGAGAGCCTGCTCGACACCATTGACAACCTCACCGCCATGGCCGCCGACGTGTTTGTGGTGCGCCACGCGGCCTCGGGCGCGCCTTACTTAATGGCGCAGCATGTGCCGCCGCACGTGCACGTGGTCAACGCCGGCGACGGCCGCCACGCCCACCCCACGCAGGGCCTGCTGGACATGTTCACCATCAACTGTACGGCGTTGTCCAGCCAGCTGATCGAGAGCGAACTCTTCGGACATCGCAAGGGATCGTTCACCGGGGCCACGGAGGATCGCACGGGCCTGTTCGAGGAGGCGGCGGGCAGTACG
>JALRBF010000137.1 GCA_023262365.1 Burkholderiaceae bacterium | reverse complement strand
GGCGATCCGAAGGGCGTGCTCTACAGCCACCGCTCGACGACGTTGCACGCCTATGCGGGTGCGCTGCCCGATGCCACCGGTTTGTCCTCGCGCGACTGCACCTTGCCGGTGGTGCCCATGTTTCACGTCAACGCGTGGGGCATCCCGTACAGCGCCGCGGCCGTGGGCTGCAAGCTGGTGTTTCCGGGCGGCGCGCTCGACGGGGCCTCGGTTTACGAACTGATTGAAAGCGAGGGCGTGACCATGGCCGCTGGCGTGCCCACCGTGTGGCAAATGCTGCTGGCGCACTTAAGCCAAACCCAACAACGCTTCAGCAGCCTGCAGCGCACCGTCATTGGCGGCTCGGCTTGCCCGCCGGCCATGATCGACACCTTTGTTCAAACCTACGGCGTCGATGTGCTGCACGCCTGGGGCATGACCGAAATGTCGCCTCTGGGTACGGTGAGCACGCTTAAGTACAGCCAACAGCAAGACAGCGCCGCGGCCCAACGCCAGGTGCGCCTCAAGCAGGGGCGGGCGGTGTTTGGCGTGGACATGAAAATCGTGGATGACGACGGCCAAGAGGTACCGTGGGACGGTCAACGCTTTGGCAACTTGATGGTCAAAGGGCCGTGGGTCATCGACAACTACTACCGCGCCGACACACCGTTGCTCAAAGACGGGTGGTTTCACACCGGAGACGTGGGCACCATCGACCCCGAGGGCTTCTTGCAAATCACCGACCGCAGCAAAGACGTGGTCAAGTCCGGCGGCGAATGGATCAGCTCGATTGACATTGAAAACATTGCCATGGCGCACCCCGGCGTGGCCATGGCCGCGTGCGTGGGGGTGCCGCACCCCAAGTGGGACGAGCGCCCGGTGCTGTTTGTGGTGAAAAAAGACGCCGCCGACATCGACCGCCAAACGCTGCTGGATTTTTATCAAGGCAAAATCGCCAAGTGGCAGGTGCCCGATGATGTCATTTTTGTTGACGCCATTCCCTTGGGGGCAACTGGCAAGATGCAAAAAATGGCGCTGCGTGAGAAGCTCAGCGATTACGTGCACCCCGAGTTACGTTAGGTCCGCGCCACCCGCCGTTTGTTTTTGGAGCACTTCACATGACCGCCAGTTACCACGTCCAGGCCAACGTTGCCGTAATCACGCTAAACAACCCCCCCGTCAACGGCTTGGGCTTGGCCACCCGCCAGGCGGTGGTGCAGGGGGTGTTGCAGGCCAACCAAGACCCCGCCGTTGAAGCCGTGGTGATAACCGGCGCGGGCAAAGCCTTCTCAGGCGGGGCCGACATCCGCGAATTTGGCACACCCAAGGCCACCGCCGAGCCGCACCTGTTGTCGCTCATCGCCACGCTGGAGGCCTCGCAAAAGCCAATCGTGGCGGCCCTGCACAGCGTGGCCATGGGCGGCGGGGTCGAGTTGGCACTGGCCTGCCACTACCGCCTTGCTGCCCCCGGCACCAAGGTGGCGCTGCCCGAGGTCAAGCTCGGCCTGATTCCGGGCTCGGGCGGCACCCAGCGCATGCCGCGTGCCCTGGGGGTAGAGGCCGCGCTCAACCTGATGGTCAAAGGCGACCCCGTTGCCGCCGAAGCCTTGGCCCAAGTACCCGGGCAAAAGCTGTTCAGCCGCATCGCCGCCAGTGCCGAGACTTTGATGGACGAAGCCCTGGCGCTGGCGCACGAAGTGGCGCAGGTCAGGCCGCTACCCTTGCTGCGCCATCTCAGCTGCGCGCACCCACAGGGAGACGGCTACTTTCAGTTTGCGCGCAATACCGTGCGCGCCGTGGCGCCGCAATACCCGGCGCCGCTCAAGTGCATTGACATGGTGCAGCAAGCCACCAAACTGCCATTTGAAGACGCCATGCGCCAGGAGCGTGACACCTTTTTGGGGCTCATGGGCACCCCCGAATCGCGGGCGCTGCGTCATGCCTTTTTTGCCGAGCGGCAAACCAGCAAAATTCCAGACGTGGCGCCTGACACCCCCACCCGCCCGATAAAAAAAGTGGGCGTGAT
>JALRBF010000089.1 GCA_023262365.1 Burkholderiaceae bacterium | reverse complement strand
TCGCCCCATGCCTTACACATGCGAACACAAAAAAAAGGGGTCGATGCAGCCGAGCTGATGACAATTCGCCAGCGTGGCCGCGCCTACGCCGAAGACGACGTGGCAGTGGGCTTGGCGGCGCTGGCCGTGCCCATCTTCGCGCAAAACGGCGACTTTTATGGCGCCTTGTCTGTGGGTGGCCTCAGTCCGCTTATTCCCAACCCCGATGGGCGCAAAGGCGCAAGCGCGTTGCTTAAAGCCATGCAGCGCACGGCCACGGCCATTGGCGCGCAGCTGGAGAGTCCCATGCCCATGAGCTAGCGAGCCATGCCACTACCCCAACTGAACAGAAAAAGAGTTGCATATGCCCCAAACCATGACAGAAAAAATCCTCTCGCGAGTCGGCAACCACGCCCGTGCCCGCGCGGGCGACGAACTGGTGGCCAGGCCAGACTTTGTGATTGCCTACGATTTTCCTGGTTACACCGATGTGATTTTTGAGCAAATGAAACAAGAGTTCGCCATCGACAAGGTGGACGACCCCAACCGCTTTGCCCTGTTCATCGACCACATGGTGCCTGCGGTCACGCCCAAAGAAGAAGAGCTACACATCAACACCCGCACCTGGGGCCGCGAGCAAGGGGTCAAGGTGTACGAGCGACTGGGTATTGGCCACCAAGTCAGTGTGGAGCTGGGCTACGCCACGCCAGGGGCGTTTGCGGTTCACTTTGATGGCCATATCTCGCAGCTCGGTGCCTATGGCACCTTGGCCATTGGCGTGCGGCGCCACCTGCTCGAGGCGTTTGTCAAAAGCGGCATTCAAATGAAGGTACCGGCCACGCAGCGGGTCACTTTTACTGGCAAGCTGGGCAAAGGCGTGATGGCCAGAGACGTCTTTCACCACATGATTCGGGCCTTTGGCCCATCGTTCGCGCGCTTTCAGGTGCTGCAGTTTGCCGGGCCGGCTTACTATGCCTTGCCGCTGGAAGAAAGACAAACCATGGCTTGCCTGGCCATGTTCAGCGGGGCGGTGACCGCCGTGTCCGACCCCGACGACCTGAGCTTAGCCTACACCCAAAGCCGCGCCCGCCTTGCCATTGAGCCGGTGTCAAGCGATGCCGACGCGCATTACGCCGACGAACGAGTACTTGACGTCTCCAACATTGAGCCGGTGGTGGTGGCCCCGCCCAGCCCGGCCAACACCCGGCCATTGTCGGAATACAAAGGCCTTGAACTGCACGTGGGTTACCTGGGATCATGCGCCTCAGGGCGCATTGAAGACTTGCAAATTGCTGCCGATATTTTACGTGGAAAAAAAATCCGCGACGGCTTTCAACTGCACGTCATTCCCACCAGTCAAGCCGTGATGGCCGAGGCCAGCCGCCGCGGGCTGCTCACCGACTTGATTGAAGCGGGGGCATTTGTCTCCTCGCCCAGCTGTGACTACTGCTTTGGCCGCCAAGGCGTGATGACCGACGGACAACGCGCCATCTCCACCGGCACGCTCAATGTCAAGGGACGCATGGGCAGTGTCAATTCAGAAATATTCATCGCCAGCGCTGCCACCGTAGCGGCCTCGGCCATTGAGGGAAAAATCGCCGACCCGCGCGATTATTTGTAAGGGGCCGTGATGAAAGAGACAACGATGAAAGGGCGCGTGGCCTTTGTATTTGAGCAAGACGACTTTGATGTGGATCAAATCGTGGGCGTCGAGAACATCAAAATCAAAGACGTGCCCTCGCTGGTGGCCGTGGCCATGCGCGATTACGACCCCACGTTTGTCCAAACGGTGCAGCCGGGCGACTTTTTGGTTGGCGCGACCAATTTTGGCTATGGTCACCCCCACTACCCGCCCATGATTGCCATGCGCGCCATGGGCATTGCTGGGGTGATTGCCGAGAGTTTTTCGCCGGGTTACTGGCGTGGCGAAATTGCCATGGGTTTTCCGCAGTTTGAATGCCCAGGCATTCAAGGCCTGGTGCAGCGCTGGGACGAGTTAACCATTAACCTGATCGAACACACCATCACCAACCAACGCACCGCCGAGGTGTTGCCGTTTACACCTTGGTCGCTTGGCGACGAAGAAATGCTGCGATGCGGCGGCATTGTTCCGTACCTTCACCACAGAAAATAAGCAGGAGAGCCCCATGGAACAAACCCAATCCCTACGCCAAGCCATTGACAACGGGCAAACCGTATGGGCTGCCGGCGTTTATGACGCGCTGAGCGCAAAAATTGCCCAAGCTGCAGGGTTCTCGGCCGTGATGACGAGCGGCTTTGCCGTATCGGCGTCGTACCTTGGGCTTCCTGACGTTGAGCTCTACACCATGTCAGAAAACCTCAACGTCATTCACAACGTGGCCAACGCCGTGACCATTGCCGTAATTGCCGATGCCGACACCGGCTACGGCAACGCCATCAACGTCATGCGGACCACGCGAGAGTTTGAAAAAGCCGGCGCCGCGGCCATGATTTTTGAAGATCAAGAGGCCCCCAAGCGCTGCCCCGCGGTTGCTGACGCCGTGGCCATCTTACCCAAGGACGAAGGCGTGGCCAAAATTCGTGCGGCGGTGCAGGCTAGGCAAAACCCAGCTACGTTAATCATTGCCCGCACCGACGCCTTTAACGAAGAAGAAGCCATCTTGCGTGCCCAGGCCTACGCCGAGGCCGGGGCCGATTTGATTCAACCCATCTCCAAGTGCTTTAAAGACATTCACGGCCTGCGCCGCCTTAGGCAAGCATGCGGCAAGCCGTTGTCGCTCCAAATACTGGGCTGGCTTGAAACCGACCTTAGTCAAGACGAGATTCAAAGCGTTGCCGGCTTGGCGGTGTTTCCTCTGGTTGCGCTGATGACCATGCACAAGGCCATGTTGGAGAACATGCGGCAGCTGCACCAAACCCACTCCACCCAGCAGTTGCCGCACGCGGTCACATCCATGAAAGACTTCAAATCGTTTATTGGTTTTGATGAAATCACTGCGCTGCAAAACCGTTTTCTGATTGCCCAGCAAGACTTCTCGGCACTCAAAAAATAACGCGTCCCGTGCGGCCTTAACCCAACACAAAGCCGCGGTAGCTGTGGCTTGCTACCTCGTCGCATATGTCACGGTAACGCTTAAGCCCACCAGCGTAAGGCATGAATGCGCGTGGCTTACCCGGCACGTTGGCACCCA
>JALRBF010000046.1 GCA_023262365.1 Burkholderiaceae bacterium | reverse complement strand
GGAGGCGTTAAGCCCCAGCACGCCACGCGGCATGGTGTCTTCGGCGTAGCGGTACTCCAGCTCAATGGCTTGCATGAACAAGCCCTTGATTTCCTCACGAAACGCCGGCGTCCACAAATGCGGGTTTTCTAGTTTGATTTGGTTGATCAAGTCAATGCCAAAGTTGCAGTGCATGGACTCGTCACGCAAGATGTACTGGTACTGCTCGGCGGCCCCGGTCATTTTGTTTTGTCGCCCCAGCGCCAAAATTTGGGTAAAGCCCACGTAAAAGAACAAGCCTTCCATTAAGCAGGCAAACACGATGAGCGAGCGCAACAGTTGTTGGTCGGCCTCTGGCGTGCCGGTGACGAAGTTGGGGTCGGTCAGGATATCGATGAAGGGAATAAGAAACTCGTCTTTGGCCCGAATCGACGCCACCTCGTGGTAAGCGTTGAAGATTTCTGACTCGTCCAGCCCCAGCGACTCCACAATGTACTGGTAAGCGTGGGTGTGAATCGCCTCTTCAAAGGCCTGGCGCAACAAAAACTGACGGCATTCGGGTGCCGTGATGTGGCGGTAGGTGCCCAGCACAATGTTGTTGGCCGCCAGCGAATCGGCCGTAACGAAGAAGCCCAGGTTGCGCTTGACCAAGCGCCGCTCGTCTTCGGTCAGACCATTGGGGTCACGCCACAGGGCAATGTCGCGGGTCATGTTGACCTCTTGCGGCATCCAGTGGTTGGCGCAGGTGGCTAGGTATTTCTCCCACGCCCAGCGGTACTTAAAAGGCACGAGCTGGTTGACGTCGGTTTGGCCGTTGATGATGCGTTTGTCGGCCACGTTAACGCGGCGCGTGTCGGCCGCGGCGTTGCTGTGTGTGGCGGAGACGGGGGCGGCTGCCTGGCTAGCGACAGGCGCGGCCACGGCTGGCATTGCGGATTCGGTCTCGGTTGCACTCCATTCGGGTTCAGCAGGAGGCAGGAACGAGGCGCGCGGTGAAGATTGGTTTTCCCAGGTCAACATAAATGAATCCGGTGAATTATTAAAGCATTACAAAAAAAAGCCAAGCGCGCCAACGCAAAACCGGTTTGAGGTGTTGCATTGACGCATCGTGCGCTTACGTTGGCGCGTCACTGACAGGCTTCGCAATCGGGGTCATCGAGTGAGCAAAACTTCACGTCGCTGGCTGGCTCGACCGATGCGGTTGCCGCCGTGGTGGGAGCCGCCGCCGCGCTTTGCACCGCATTGAGTGCGCCGGCACGACCCGTGGATTTTTCGATGCCCGTGGCCGCCATGGTGCGCAGGTAGTAGGTGGTTTTCAGTCCACGCAGCCACGCCAGCTTGTAGGTCTCGTCCAATTTTTTGCCCGACGCGCCAGCCATGTAGATGTTGAGCGATTGCGCCTGGTCAATCCATTTTTGCCGCCGCGCCCCGGCCTCAATGAGCCACTGGGTGTCGATTTCAAACGCCGTGGCATATAGCGTTTTGAGTTCTTCGGGCACGCGGTCAATGGCGCGCAGCGAGCCGTCAAAGTGTTTCAAGTCCATGACCATCACGTCGTCCCACAGGCCCAGTCGCTTGAGGTCACGCACCAAGTGGGCGTTGACCACGGTGAACTCGCCAGAGAGGTTGGACTTAACCGAGAGGTTGCCAAAGCTGGGCTCGATCGAGGCGTCCACGCCCACGATATTGGAGATGGTGGCCGTGGGCGCAATGGCCACGCAGTTGGAGTTGCGCATGCCATCGGCGCGAATTTTGGCGCGCAGCGCCTCCCAGTCCATGGTGCTGCTGCGGTCGACTTC
>JALRBF010000298.1 GCA_023262365.1 Burkholderiaceae bacterium | reverse complement strand
CAATACCGGCATTGCCACCCGTGGCAACAGCGTGGCGTGTGGCGAGTTTGGCTTAAAGTCCACCGACCGTGGTCGCCTGACGGCGCGCCAAATCGAGTCGGCGCGTCGTGCCATCACGCGTCACGTCAAGCGCGGCGGCCGCATTTGGATTCGTGTGTTTCCCGACAAACCGATTACGAATAAGCCTGCCGAGGTTCGCATGGGCAACGGCAAGGGCAACATCGAGTTTTACGTGGCCGAAATTCAGCCCGGTAAGGTGTTGTACGAAATCACGGGTGTGCCCGAACAGCTTGCGCGCGAGGCGTTTGCCTTGGCCGCGGCCAAGCTGCCGCTGCGCACGACGTTTGTTACCCGCATGTTGGGTCAATAAGGAGCCAACCATGAAATCAGACGAATTGCGGCAAAAAGACGTGGCCGGCGTGGAGCAAGAGATCAAGTCTTTGCAAAAGGCTCACTTTGGTTTGCGCATGCAAAAAGCCACGCAACAGCTCAGCAACACGGCCACGCTGCGCCAAACGCGACGTGCCATTGCCCGGGCCAAAACCATACTCACCCAAAAGCAAGCAGGGTAAGGAACGCACATGACCGAAGCACAACAAACCCGTACCCGCACGCTGGTTGGCCGCGTGGTGAGCGACAAGCGCAACAAAACCGTGACCGTGTTGGTGGAGCGTCGTGTTAAGCACGAGCTTTACAACAAGATCGTGATGCGCTCGAGCAAGTACCACGCTCACGACGAGCAAGGCCAGTACAAGCTGGGTGACCTCATTGAAATTGCCGAGTCCGCGCCCAAGTCAAAAACCAAGAACTGGGTGGCTACCCGTTTGGTGCAAAAGGCGGCTTTGGTTTAGGCCTGTTGTTCAAGTGGGTTTTGCCCCACCCAGCGTACACCCTCAGCGAGGTGCCAGACAATTGGCAACTCGCTTTTTTTTAAGGAAATCCGATGATTCAAATTGGCGACAAGCTCCCTGCGGCAACCTTGTACGAGTTCGTAGACGTCGAGACCGAGGGCTGCAGCATTGGCCCCAACCCGGTCAACGTGCCGCAGGCCGCAGCCGGCAAAACCATTGCGCTGTTTGCGTTGCCTGGCGCGTTTACGCCCACTTGCTCGGCCAAGCACGTGCCGGGTTACATCCAGCAGTTCGACGCGCTACGCGCCGCAGGTGTGGATGAAATTTGGTGTGTCAGTGTGAACGACGCTTTCGTGATGGGTGCATGGGGCCGTGACCAGGGCACAGCCGGCAAGGTGCGCATGATGGGCGACGGCAGCGCAGAGTTCGCTCAAGCCGTTGGCTTGACGCTGGATTTGAACGCGCGTGGCATGGGTTTGCGCAGCAACCGCTATTCGATGTTGGTCAAAGACGGTGTGGTGCAAACCTTGAACGTGGAAGGCCCCGGCCAGTTTGAGGTGAGCGACGCCGAGACCATCTTGGCTCAGGCTCAGCAGGCTAAAGCTTAACCATGAGGTAGTGCGCCCCGGGCAGGGGGTTGTGGTAGTAGGGTTCAATGTCCACAAACCCGCTGTCTCGGTACAGCGCGCGCGCGGCCTCCATGTCATCCAGCGTGTCCAACAGCATATGGCTGTAGTTCACGCTGCGCGCCATGGCCAGGGTGTGCTCCACCAGCATGCGACCTAGCCCAAAGCGACGAAAGGCTGGCGCAACGTACAAGCGTTTCATTTCGCAGGCGTTGGGGTAACCGGCATCGGGTAACGGGCGAAACGCGCAGCACCCTGCCGCTTGCTCGTCTACCCACGCCACAAACAACCCACCACCGGGGTGCACGTAGTCGGCGGGCAGCGCGGCCAATTCTTGGCTAAACCCTTGAAAAGACAAATCCACCCCCAAACCGCTTGCGTAGGCGGCAAAGAGTGAGCGTGCGGCCTCGATGGCGTGGGCCGAGGTGGCCTCAAGCAGTTGAATGTGGGGAGTCGAGTCGGCAGCCATGTTTGCGCAGAGGCGGTGGCCGTGGCGTCAGCGTAGCGCCCCAATCACCGCCGTTACCAGTATGCCGCAAAGCAGCAGCCACACCAAGGCCAGGGTACGGGTGCGCCAGGTGTCGCGGCTTGCAGGCACATGGCTGGGCCATGTTTTGTCGCCGTGCCACATGGCGGGCAGCAAGCGGTGGCCGCGTCGATGCCAAAAAGCAATGGCGGCCACGTGGGCAACCACCCACGCCAGCAGCAAGAGCTTGCCTGGCCCGGTATGCAGCCAAGACATAAGGCCCGCCACGTCGCTGCCCACGTAAGCAGCCAGCGGGCCGGCGTACAAAAAGTCGTCGTCCGTCATGAGGCCAGAGGTGAGTTGGGCCAACAGCAGCAGCCCCAACACCAGCACCGACCAGCTGCCGGTGTGCGCATGCCCTACCGCCTCGGTATGTGCCCACGGCGCTCGCCCGGCAGGCCAGCGCCAGGCAAAGTGGGCAAAGCGCGACCAGTGCCCGCCCACCAAGCCCCAGCCAAGACGGAACAAAAACAGGCCAATCAACGCGTAGCCCGCGCGCATATGCCACGCCAGCCAGTCGCCATTGAACTGCCCGGTTACGACCATAAAAACCATAAGGCCGGCCAGCAGCCAGTGGTTGACGCGGGTGGGCAAGTCCCACACACGAATGCGGTGGCCGGTGGCGTGGCCTGGGTTCATGCCTGGCTCAGCAGCGTCTCAATGCGCGCATGCAAGGCCGAAAAATCAGGGGCGCCAACGTAGGTTTTGTCTACGCGCAATTGCTTATCGAGCAAAAAGCTGGTGGGCGTGAGCTGGATGTTGCCCCAAGCCCGCGACACGCTGCCGGTGTTGTCGATGGCGACTTTGAACGGAAGTTTTCGCGTTTGGGCAAAGTTCACCACAAACGCTGGCGGGTCGTACTGCATGGCCACGGCAAGGGTGTCGTACCCTTGGCTTTGGTAGCGCTGGTAGGTGCTGACCATGTCGGGCATTTCTGCCACGCAGGTGGTGCAGCTGGTGGCCCAAAAGTTGACAAAGGTCACCTTACCGCGCAGCTCGGCGTTGGTGATGCGGCTGCCGTCCAGCAGCAAGTAGGTGGCCTCGGGGGCGGTTTGGCTACCCGCGCAGCCGCTTAGGGCAAGCGCGCCCGCCGCGGCCAGCCATTGGCGGCGACGCCAAAGAAGGGAGTGCCCGGCGGGCGGCGTCCAATCGGTCATGTTGGCATGATGAGGTGAAACGGCGAAGGCCGGGGGAGCCGAAGGCGGCCCACCCGGCCCTGACGCAACTGTTGTCGCGCGTGCTGCAGGCGTTCGTCCAAGTAGGCTTGGTAGAAGTCTATCAGCGGCAGGCCGACCAATCGCTCGGCGAGTTCGCGGCCTTGGCCGTCCAAAAACAGCAGCGTGGGCGCGCGGGTGACGCCCCAGCCCTTGGCCAGGGCGCGCGGGGTGCGGCGTTGTCCGTCAAAGCCCAGCAGTATGCGGCGTTCGTCACCCATGTCAATTTCGGCGGCTTGCAGCTCGTTGGCCCGCACCGCTGGCAGCAGCACCGCGCGGCGCACCCACTCGCACGCGGTGCAGCCTTGCAGGCTGACCATTAGCACCAGCGGTTGGCCTTGTGCCACGGCGCTTTGCCCCGCTTGGGGCAGCGAGGCGGGGGTGGGCAGGTGTGGGCGGGTCATAACGGATTGGAGCGGGTGGCGGGGCTAAGGTTCCCGCTACAGCACGCCCTTGGCGCGCAAGTCGTTAATGCGTGCGTCGTCCCAGCTGAGCAGTTCGTGCAGCACCTCGTGGGTGTGTTGCCCCAGCATGGGCGGTGGGTGGCGCTGGGTGGTGGGGGTGCGCGACAGGCGCATGGGGCTGTCGACCAATTGCAACGCGGGGTTCAGCGGGTGCTGCCAAGACTGCACCATGCCTCGGGCTTGAATGTGTGGGTCGGCAAACACCTCGTCCAGGCCATTGATGGGGCCGCAAGGCACGTGTTGCGCCTCGAGGGCTTGCAAGATGTCGCCCTTGGCCCAGCGTTTGAGCGCCTCGGCCAGCATGGGCACGATGACGTTGCGATGGCGCACGCGTTGGGCGTTTTGCGCAAAGCGGGGGTCTTGCGCCCAGTCGGGGTGGCCCAGCACCGCGCACAGCTTGGCAAACTGGTTGTCGTTGCCCACGGCCACAATAATGTATTGCCCCAAGCCGTTGGACAGGGGGGCGACCTCAAACACCTGGTAGGGCACGATGTTGGCGTGCGCGTTGCCCATGCGGCCGGGTACCTGCTGATGGTATTGGCCGTGGGTGAGGTAGTTGGCGCCCAGGTTGGCCAGCATGGCTACTTGGCTGTCAAGCAGCGCCATGTCAATCGCTTGGCCCTGCCCGGTGGCCTCGGCGTGGCGCAGTGCCGCCAAAATGGCGGTGGCCGCGTACATGCCAGTAAACAAGTCGGCCACGGCCACGCCGCCTTTTTGCGGGCCGCCGCCGGGCAAATCGTCGCGCTCGCCGGTGATGCTCATGAACCCGCCCAGGCCCTGGATGGCAAAGTCGTACCCCGCGCGTTGGCGGTACGGGCCGGTTTGGCCAAACCCCGTAATCGAGCAAAACACCAGCCGCGGGTTCAGGCGACTCAACGAGGCGTGGTCCAGCCCGTAGCGGGCCATGTCGCCCACCTTGAGGTTTTCTACCAACACGTCGCAATGCGGCACCAAGGCGCGAATCAGGGCCTGTCCATCGGGGGTGGAGAAGTCGCACGTGATGGAGCGCTTGTTGCGGTTGGCGCCCAAAAAATACGCCGACTCTTGCGAGTCTTGTCCTTGGGCTGTGGGCAAAAACGGCGGGCCCCAGCTGCGTGTGTCGTCACCACGCTGGGGCCGCTCGACTTTGATGACGTCTGCACCCAAGTCGGCCAGGACCTGGGTGCACCACGGGCCGGCCAAAATCCGCGACAAATCCAAAACGCGAATACCATGCAGGGCTGTTGGGGAGGTGGTGGGTTGCATGCGACGTATTGTGGTTCATCTTGGCGTTGTGGGTGCCGCGCTGGTTTTAACCGCGTGCGCCCCGACCCTGAATTGGCGGCAGGTGTACGTGGGGGCCGATGGGGTGCAGGCTTACTTGCCGTGCAAGCCCGAGCGGGCCACGCGCGAGGTGGCGGTGCAGCCACCCCCGGCGCCGGTGCAGACCTTGCACTTGCTCGCCTGCGAGGCCGGCGGGGCACGCTTTGCGGTGGCCTGGATGGCGTTGGCCGCGGGCCAAGACGGCGCCCAATGGGCGCGGCATTGGCGCCGCGCCAGTGCCTTGACGCTGGGTTTAACGCCCGAGGCCTTGCAGGCCCAGGTGTGGACGGTGCGTCACGCCCGGTTTAGCCAGCGCTGGCAGGGGCGTGGCCAGTCGCAAGGCGCCGCGCTACCGGTGCGCTGGGGCTGGGCGGCAAGCAAGGGCCAATTGATTCAGCTGGCGGTGTACGGTCAGGTGAGTGACGCGGCGGTGGAGACCTTTTGGCAAGGCCTAAGCCTACCGGCTGAAAGATAATGGCGCCATGAGCTTGATTTTGGTGATGGCACACGCACCGTTGGCCTCGGCCCTCAAGCAGTGCGTGCAACACGTGTTTCCCGACGACGCGCACGCGGTGCTGGCGCTGGACGTACCCGCTGACGAACACCCCTTGCAAACCCTTGATGCCGCGCGCGCGTTGCTGCGTGAACGCGTGAACGAGCCGGTGTTGGTGCTGTGTGATGTGCTGGGCGCCACCCCGTGTAACGTGGCCACGCAATTGGCCAAGGACAAACCGATTCGCGTGGTCGCTGGCGTGAACTTGCCCATGTTGCTGCGCACGGTGTGTTACCGCGACCAAGAGCCCGACGCGCTGGCGGTGTTGGCCCAGGAGGGCGCAAGCCAGGGCGTGATGCAAGTGGACACCGCAGCGGCCAAGCCATGAAGCGTGGCATCACCGTAACCAACAAACTGGGCTTGCACGCCAGGGCCTCGGCCAAGCTGGTTAAGTGCGCTGCGGGCTTTGCCAGCGATGTATGGCTGGCACGCGGTGAGCGGCGCGTGAACGCCAAAAGCATCATGGGGGTGATGATGCTGGCCGCCGGCCTAGGCGCCGAGCTCACGCTGGAGACCGAGGGCGAGGACGCCGAGGCCGCCATGCAGGCCTTGGCCGCGCTGTTTGCCGACAAATTTGGAGAAGGCGAGTGAGCCAGGGCGTCGAGCAACGGGTGCTGGGGCACGCCGTCTCGCGCGGGGTGGCCATGGGCCGCGCCGTGGTGGTGGGTTCGGCGCGGCTGGGCATCAGTCACCAATTCATTGACGCCGAGCAAATACCCGCCGAGCTTGAGCGCTTGCGCCAGGCGCGTCGGGTGGTGGACGCCGACATGGCGCGCGCCAAACAACACCTGATGGACGACAACGCCCAGGAAACCGCGGCCGAGCTTAGTGCCCTGGTGGACGTGCACCTGATGCTGCTGCACGACCAAACCCTTACCGATGCGGTGCGCGCCTGGGTGGTGGAGCGCCAGTACAACGCCGAGTGGGCGCTGCAAGCGCAACTGGAGATCGTGGCGCGTCAGTTTGACGAGATGCAAGACCCCTACCTGCGCGAGCGCAAGGTCGACCTGGAGCAGGTGGTCGAACGGCTGCTGCTGGCCCTGCGTGGCGACGGCGTGGCCTCGATGGTGCCCGATGCCACCCGCTCGGCGCAGCGCAACGGCGAGCCCATGGTGCTGGTGGCGCACGACTTGAGCCCGGCCGAGCTGTTGCAGTTTCGCAGCAGCATGTTTGGCGGGTTTGTCACCGACGTGGGTGGCAAAACCTCACACACCGCCATTGTGGCGCGCAGCCTAGATATACCGGCGGTGGTGGGCGCGCGTGGCGCCAGCGAAGTGATTCGTAACGACGATTGGGTGGTGATAGACGGCGACGCCGGCTGCGTGGTGATTAACCCCAGCGACGACGTGGTGCAGGGCTACACCGCGCGCCAACAACAAGACCAACGTGCCCGCGAGCGGCTGCAGCGGCTGCGTCATACGCCTGCGCGCACCCGCGATGGGGTGGCCATTGCGTTGCTGGCCAATATCGAGTCGCCAGCCGACACCCAAGCGGCGTTGGCCGCGGGGGCGGTGGGCGTGGGGTTGTTTCGCAGCGAGTTTTTGTACATGGGTCGTACCGAGCAAGGGCTGACGCTGCTGCCCAGCGAAGAC
>JALRBF010000277.1 GCA_023262365.1 Burkholderiaceae bacterium | reverse complement strand
GAGGTGCTGCGCGCCAGCGGCGCCAGCGCCATTACCGTAAGCCAAACCGAGGCCGAGCGCTTGCGCTTTTGGAGCGGACGCAAAAACGCGTTTCCAGCCAGCGGGCGCATCAGCCCCGACTACATGTGCATGGACTCCACCATTCCACGCAAACGCTTGGGCGACATGCTGCAAGCCATTGCCAGCATGGAGCAAACCCACGGATTGCGCTGCGTGAATGTGTTTCATGCCGGAGACGGTAACTTGCACCCGCTGATTTTGTTTGACGCCAACAACCCCGACGAACTGCAGCGCGCCGAGGCCTTTGGCGCGGACATTTTGGAGACCTCGGTGGCCATGGGTGGCACGGTCACTGGCGAGCACGGCGTGGGCATAGAGAAAATTGGCAGCATGTGCGTGCAGTTCACCACCGAAGAAAACAATCAAATGTTCGCCATCAAGGCCGCGTTTGACCCGCCTGGGCTGCTTAACCCGGGCAAGGTGATTCCTACCCTGCAACGCTGCGCCGAGGCCGGCAAAATGCTGGTGCGCGGCGGCGCCTTGACGCACCCCGAGCTCGAGCGGTTTTAACGCCGCCTGCGCATGCACGGTTTGCAAGGCCTTAGTCTGTTGCTGCTGATGCAGGCCTTGGGTGAGGGCTTGGCTCGCTTGCTTACGCTGCCCTTGCCGGGGCCCGTGGTGGGCATGGCCTTGTTGCTGCTGGCGCTGCGCTGGCCTTGGGTGCAAGCGCGCGTGGCCGCCGTGGCCACGTTTTTGCTCAGCCATTTGTCGCTGCTGTTTGTGCCAGTGGGCGTAGGCGTGGTGTCATACCTGCCTTTGCTGCAAGCCCATGGCTGGCGCATGTTACTCGTGCTGGTGCTCTCGACGTGGCTGGGGTTGCTTGCCACGGCCATGGCATTGCGCGCGCTGCTGCCCAACCAACCAACCGCTCAGCGCCATGACTGACTTTGTTGAGCTTTGGGTTTACCTCTCCAGCACGCCACTGTTTGGCCTTACCGCCACGCTCACGGTTTATGTCGTGGCCAGCGCGGTTTCGCAACGGGTTGGCCTGGCACCATGGGCCAACCCCGTGTTGTGGTCGGTGCTGGTGCTCAGTGCGTTGCTGTTGGCCACGGATGTGGCCTATCCAACCTACTTCTCGGGGGCTCAGTTTATTCACTTTTTGCTCGGGCCTGCGGTGGTGGCCATGGCTTGGCCACTTTGGACGCGTCGTGCCGCACTGCGGCAAAACGGCTTGGCGTTTGGCGCTGCCGCGCTGGTGGGCGGCGTGGCCGCGGCAGGAAGCGCCGGACTGCTGGCGTGGTGGCTGGACTTGCCAGGCGACGTGGTGCGATCGCTGATTCCAAAAAGCATGACGGCCCCAGTCGCCATGGGTGTGGCTGAACAAATCGGCGGTGTACCGGCATTGGCGGCGCTGGCGGCGGTGATCACAGGCATGGTTGGCGGCTTAAGCGCAACGTACTGGTTTAGCTGGCTGGGGCTGCGCACCAGTGCCAGAGACTGGACCATCCGCGGCTTTGCTATTGGCACCGCAGCCCATGGCATCGGCGCAGCCCGCGCCAATCAACTCAACGCCGACGCCGGCGCGTACGCTGGCCTTGCGCTGGGTTTGCAGGTGCTGCTGGGCGCGGTGCTGCTGCCTTGGCTGCTGCGCTAAAGGGCTAGAACTTCGGCGCGGCTTCCCACGCCAAGCCGGCTTCATCCTTGTTCGACACCTGAGGCACGATGCCGCTGGGCCACTCAATGGCCAAGGTCGGGTCGTCCCAGCGAATGCAGCACTCAGCCTGCGGGGCGTAGTAGGTGGTGGTTTTGTAAAGCACCTGAGCGTGGGGGCTGAGCGTCACAAAGCCATGCGCGAATCCCGGTGGAATCCACAGCTGCAAGGCGTTGTCGGGGCTGAGGTGCTGCCCCACCCATTGCCCGTAGGTGGCGCAACCCTGGCGCAAATCCACCGCCACGTCAAAAATTTCTCCCTCCACCACACGCACCAACTTACCCTGGGCGTGCGGCGGCAACTGATAGTGCAGGCCGCGCAGCACCCCTTGCTGCGAGCGCGAGTGGTTGTCTTGCACCAAGGGGGCGGTGTGGCCGGTGGCCTGGGCAAAGGTGTCTTGACGAAAGCTCTCAAAAAAGAAACCGCGGTCGTCGCGCCACACCTTGGGCGCAAACAACAACACGTCGGCAATGGCAAGCGGGGTGATGATCATGGCGTAGGGTATTCTGCCTCGAGCCACGCATTCACGCCGCGCTGCCACGGCACGGGCTGCACGCCAAAGGATTGGTGCAGCAAGCTGCAGTCCAGCCGCGAGTTGGCCGGCCGTTTGGCCCGCGTGGGGTAGGCTGCGCTGGCAATGGGCTGCGGCGTTTGCACGCGCCACGGCAATTGGGGCGCTCGCTGCTGCGCGCCTTGCAAGACGTAAGCGGCATAGTCGCACCAGTTGGTTTGACCCGCCGGCGCGGCGTGGTAGACGCCTTGCATACCCTGTGCCATGGCCTGTGGCAGCGCCGCGCACACCACCTGCGCCAGCCACGGCGCGTAGGTGGGCACACCGTATTGGTCGTTTACCACTTGCAGTGTGTCACGGCTTTGCGCCAGTTGGGCCATGGTGCGGGCAAAGTTAGGGTGCCCCGCGGCAAACACCCAGCTGGTGCGAAAAATTAAGTGCCGCGCGCCACTGTTGCGCACGGCCTGCTCGCCCAACCATTTGCTGTGGCCGTAGGCGTTGCACGGCGCGCAGGCGTCTTGCTCACGCCATGGGGTGTGGCCGCTGCCGTCAAACACGTAGTCGGTAGAAAAGTGCACCAGCCAGGCGCCCACCTCGCGCGCGGCCTCGGCCATGGCAGCCGGCGCCTGCGCGTTGATGTGCTGGGCGAGTTCGGGCTCGTCCTCGGCGCGGTCAACCTGGGTGTAAGCCGCGGCGTTCAGAATCACCTCGGGGCGCCAGTCGCGCACGGTTTGGGCAATGCCTTGAAGGTTTTGCAAGTCGCCGCAGGCTTGGCTGCTGTGCCGGTGCAAGGCCAGCACCTGCGCGGCGCCGCTGAGTTGCTGCACCAAGGCTTGGCCCACTTGCCCGTTGGCGCCAAACACCAGGACTTTCACGCGCCGCTGCCGTATTGGGTTTGCATCCAATCGCGGTAGGCGCCGCTGCGCACGCGCGCCACCCACTGGGGGTGTTGCAAGTACCACTGCACGGTTTTTTCAATGCCCGTGGCAAAGGTCTCTTTGGGGCGCCACCCCAGTTCGGTGGCCATGCGTGTGGCATCAATGGCATAACGCTGGTCGTGCCCGGGCCGGTCGGCCACGTGCGTGATTTGGCTGGCGTAGGGCTGGCCGTCGGCGCGCGGCTGCGCCCTGTCCAACAACTCGCACACGGTTTGCACGATGTGTAAGTTTGCCATTTCATTCCAGCCACCCACGTTGTAGTGCGCACCCAGTTGGCCCTTGGCCAACACGGTGCGAATGGCGTCGCAGTGGTCGGCCACGTAAAGCCAATCGCGCACCTGTTGGCCGTCGCCGTATATTGGCAGTGGCTTGCCGTCTAGGGCGTTGGCGATAACCAGCGGAATGAGCTTTTCTGGGAACTGATACGGGCCGTAGTTGTTGCTGCAGTGGGTGGTTACCACCGGTAAGCCGTACGTGTGGTGCCAAGCGCGCACCAAGTGGTCGGCCGCGGCCTTGCTGGCCGCGTACGGGCTGTTGGGAACAAAGCGGTGCGTCTCGGTAAACGGCGTATCACCCGGCTGCAGGGTGCCGTACACCTCGTCGGTGCTCACTTGCAACCAGCGAAACCCCGCCTGGCTGTCGCCCTGCAGCGCGGCGTGGTACGCGCGCGCCTCTTCAAGCAGCGCAAACGTGGCGCCGATGTTGGTGTCAATAAAGGCTTGGGGGCCGTGTATGGAGCGGTCGGCGTGGCTCTCGGCGGCAAAGTTGACAATGGCGCAAGGCCGGTGCTGCGCCAACACCTCGCGCATGCGCGCGCGGTCGCCCATGTCGGCGTGCACCCACACGTGGCGCGGGTCGGGTAGCACGCTGCTGAGGTTGTCCAGGTTGCCCGCGTAGGTTAGCTTGTCCACGTTCACCAGCGGCGGGGCGCTGGGGTTGGCCAGCCAGTCAAGCACAAAATGGCTGCCGATAAAGCCGGCGCCACCGGTGACCAAAATGCTGTCTGAGGTTTTCATGCGGGCATGCTAGCGCAAGCCCGGCTCGGGCACCGCGCGGCGGCCAAAAATCGCCGAGCCCACGCGTACCATGGTGGCACCACAGGCAATCGCGTCTTCTAAGTCGTCGCTCATGCCCATGGACAAGGTATCCACTGGCCAACCGCGCTGTTGCCACTGGGCAAACAAGGCCGCGGCGCGGGCAAAACCGGCGCGCCGCGCCTCGGGTGTGGGCTGCGGGTCGGGGATGCACATCAAGCCACGCAATCGCAGCCCAGGCAGTGCGGCCACCTGCTCGGCCAAGGCGGTGGCCTCGCTGGGCACAACGCCGGCCTTGGTGGGCGAGGCGTCTAGGTTGACTTGCACACAAACCTGCAGCGGTGCCATGGCCTGCGGTCGCAGCTGGCTTAAGCGCTGCGCGATTTTGAGCCGGTCCACGCTTTGCACCCAGTCAAAGTGTTGCGCCACCAGCTTGGCCTTGTTGCTTTGAATGGGGCCAATGCAGTGCCACTGCACCGGCGCGCCCAGGGCCTGCAAGGCCTGAATTTTGTCCACCCCCTCTTGCACGTAGTTCTCGCCCAGTGCGGCTTGCCCGGCCTGCACCACCGGCCAAACGGCCGTGGCGTCAAACGTTTTGGACACCGCCAACAACGTGACGGTGCTCGGGTCGCGCCCAGCGGCCAGCGCCGCGACGGCCACCCGCGCACGCACGGCACGCCACGCCGCGACGGCGGCATCGGCGGCTTGGGGCAAAAGCTGGGCGTTGGCAGGCATGGTCGTAAGATACTCTACTTCGCGTTCCTTTTTTTTAACCCAAGAAAGCAACCCACCCATGGCCTCGTTTCAACCCAAAGACTACTCTGCAACACCGTCCCAATCTGTGGCCTTTCTCGGCTTGGGCGTCATGGGTTACCCCATGGCGGCGCATTTGGCCCTAGCCGGGCATCACGTGACCGTGTACAACCGCAGCCCGGCCAAGGCGCAGGCCTGGCTGGACGAGCTGCAAGCCGCCGGTGTGGCCGCCTCGCGTTTGCGCCAAGCCGGCACGCCACGCGAGGCCAGCACCGGGGCAGCCATGGTCTTTATGTGCGTGGGCAACGACGACGATCTGCGCCACGTGGTCACGGGCGCCGACGGCGCGCTCGCCGGCATGGCCGCTGGCGCCTACTTGGTGGACCACACCACGGCGTCGGCCAACGTGGCGCGCGAACTCGCCGCGCTGGCCCGCGCCCAAGGCGTGGGCTTGGTGGACGCGCCCGTCTCGGGCGGCCAAGCTGGCGCGCAAAACGGCGCGCTCACCGTGATGTGTGGTGGCGAGCCCGCCGACTTCGCTGCGGTGCAGCCGGTTGCCATGGCCTATTCGCGGGCCTTTACCCTGATGGGGCCCAGCGGCGCGGGCCAACTCACCAAAATGGTCAACCAAATCTGCATTGCCGGGCTGGTACAGGGCTTAAGCGAAGCCGTGGCTTTTGGCATGCGCGCGGGCCTGGACATGCCACAGGTACTGGACGTGATTGGCAAAGGCGCAGCACAGAGTTGGCAAATGGACAACCGAGGCCACACCATGGTGGCCGACCAGTTTGACTTTGGCTTTGCCGTGGACTGGATGCGAAAAGACCTGGGGTTGGTGATGGACGAGGCCAAACGCAACGGCGCGCAGGTGCCGGTCACGGCGCTGGTTGATCAGTTTTACTCCGACGTTCAGGCCATGGGCGGCGGCCGCTGGGACACCTCTAGCTTGCTGCGCCGACTACGGCGCTAGCTGCCGCTTTTGGAGTCAACCGGCGCACTGGCCGGTGGTGGCACCAAGCGCTTGAGTTCAGCCTCGCTGATCACCTCAACCACACGCACCACACGCTGCACCCCCGAGGAGGTGCGCGCCACTTCGGTGGCCAAATCGGCTTCGCGCTGCGTCACCAACCCCATCAGGTACACCGTGCCGCGCTCGGTGATCACCGACACCGCGTTGGGGTCTAGGCCGCGTGTATCGAGCATGCGCGCTTTAACGCGCGCGGTCAGCAGCGCGTCGCTGGAGCGTTGCATCAGCGATGAGGGGGCGGCAATCGCCAAATCGTTCACCACCGAAGCAATGTTTTCAATTTGCCGCACGATTTTTTCGGCGTCTTTTTTGTCGGTTTCTGTGGGCACCTCGCCGGTAAGCAACACGCGGCGATTGAAGCTGTTCACGCTGACGTGAACCCGAGCGCCCAGCGTTTTTTCAATGCTTCCGCTGGCTTTGAGTTCGATGCGCTTGTCCTCGAGCTGCGCGCCAGATGTGCGCCGGTCAGACGCCACCAACGCTGACGTGGCCGCCGCGCCTCCCACCACCAACGGCGCACACGCCGTAAGCCATGGCGCGGCCACCACCGCCGCCAACAATCCCACCCTAACCCTCAACATCGCGTTCACACGTATTCTCCATGGCCTGAGTCTTGACCCAAAAGTTGCAAGTCTAGCCCATCGGCAAGTCCCTGCAACGCCTCAAGCAGCAACAGGTGCGCCGCGCCAGGGTGTGCCGCTGGCAGCGCCGCGCACCAATCCGTATCCAGCAGCGCCTCAAGCAGCCGCGGGGCATCGCCCGCCAGCAGCAGCGCCAGCTGCAGCTCTTGCTCGTGCGCGACCTGCACGGCGTTGACCAGCGGCTCGTCGTGGTGGCCGGTGCTTAGCAGCAGCAGCATGTCGTCTGGCGTTCGCAAGGCTTGCAAGGTGGCCGCCCACCGGGTGCCGTCATGGTCCACCTCGTGCAGTGCCTGCGCCGCCAGGCCTGGGCGCTGCCGCTCAAAGCCGTGACGCAGAATATCAGCCCCATACCCCGCCAGCGAGGCCGCCGCGCCGTCGCCCAGCAACCACAGCCGGCCACCCGAGGTGATGACCCTGCACACCATGTCCACCAGTTCGGGCAAGCGCTGGGCAATGGCAGGGGCTTGCTGGTACAGCAAGTCAGCGTGGTCCACCACCCGTTGTTGCGCGCGTTGAGTCAGCATGGTCGCATGATAGGGCGATTTGCCCAGCTTCGCGCCGCCTGCCACCGGCGCAGCGGCGCTGGCTTAGCCGGCGTCAAACGCCGCGCGTATCCAACGCGGCGTGGGCGGGTGCGCGGCGTGCCAGTGGCCATCAAAGGCCACCACGTCAAAGTGACACGGCGGCAACTGCCGCAGCCGCGCCAGGTAGTGCCGCGCGGCCCACACAATGCGGGCTTGCTTGCGCGCGTCCACCGAGGCCGTGGCACCGCCTTGGCGCATCTGGCGGCGGTGCCTAACCTCAACAAACACCAGCGTGCCGTCAGGCTCAAGCATAATCAAGTCAATCTCGCCGCCGCCTCGGCCTGGCGTTTTAAAGTTGCGCCGCAGCACACGCAGCCCTGCGTCTTGCAGCATGGCCAGTGCGGCATCTTCGGCCTGGCGGCCACGGTCGGTTGCGGCCTGTCCCTCGTTGCATGCATTCACCATGTCCCACCCCCCTGATCTTTTTTTGGCCATCGCTCCACTGACGGCAGCCCAAGATTATCCCGCGCCGGCCTTGTACACGGTGGCCACGCCAATTGGCAATTTGGCCGACATCACACTGCGCGCCCTGCATGTGCTGCAGCTGGCCGATACCGTGGCGTGCGAGGACACGCGCCACGGCGCGGCCTTGTTGCGCGCCTACGGGCTGCACAAGCCGCTGTTGGCGCTGCATCAGCACAACGAGCACGAGGCCACGGCGCTGGTGCGGCAGCGCCTACAGGCCGGGCAGCGGGTGGCCTACGTCAGCGACGCCGGCACCCCCGGCATCAGCGACCCTGGCGCACGCCTGTGCGCCACCGCCTTGCACGAGGGTTGGCGCGTGGTGCCGATTCCTGGGCCCAGCAGCGTCACGGCCTTGCTGGGGGCTTGCGGCGCCTTGGCGCAAGACGCCGGGTTTGTCTTTGTGGGCTTTTTGCCCACCAAGGCTGCGGCGCGCGCGCAAGCCATTGAGGCCTTGGCCCACGACACACGCGGCGGCGTGATACTGGAAGCCCCGCACCGCATGGCCGCGCTGGCCGAGGCCTTGCAGCCACTGGGCAGCCGCCCCATCAGCGTGGGCCGCGAGCTTACCAAACGGTTTGAAACCCTTGCCACCATGCCCTGCCAAGACCTCGCCACGTGGCTGGCGCAAAGCCAACCCAGCCGGGGCGAATGGGTGCTGGCGCTGCACGCCATGCCGGCGGGTGAGGCACCCGCCGCTGCCGCGTGGCCGCCGCAGGCCACGCGTCTGATGGACGCGTTGCACAACCAACTGGGGCCCTCAGACGTGGCACGCGTGGTGGCGCAGGTGTACGAGGTGCCCCGCGCTCAGGCCTACGACGCGGTACGCCAGCGCCGCGCGCGCGACTAGCCCGGCAACGCAACGGTGCCGGGCTCGCCCGCACGGGCGCTGTAGCGTTGGTGTGCGTCCATGCGCTCAAACTGCAACTGCGCCCGGCGCGTCCCGTACACCTGCTGGCGCAGCCAGGCCAGCTCGTCGGGCAATTCGGCCTCGCGGTGCAGGCGGCACCACCAGGCGCGGCGCTCGGCGTCCCAGCGGTAGCCGCGCGCCTTAAGCAAATCTTTGCTCTCAAATGGCGAGCCCGTGGCGTAGAGCTTAAGGCTGGGCGCACGCGCCGCCACGGCCAACTGCTGCCAGCCGGTGCGCCCGTGCGCCCCGGGTTGAGACAACACGTGCATCAGCGCGTGCACATCGGTGAGTGCCCGGTGTGCGTCGTAAAACACCCCTGTGGCGGCGGCCAGCGCCTCAAGCTTGGCGCTACGCCCCAGCGCGCCCCAATCCATGTCTTGCCACGAACACACCCACGCGTGTTGCGCCAACGCCGGGCAGCAGGCTTCGGCAAACGGTCGGTCAAAGCCCGCGTTGTGCGCCACCACCCAATCGGCTTGGTCCACCAAAGCGGCAACGCGCGCGTGGTCCAGCGTCTTGCCCTGCACCATGGCATCGGTGATGCCGGTAAGCGCGGTGACTTCAGGCGGTATGGGGCCGCGCGGCTGTTGCAGCCCGTTGTAGCTTGCCACCGGCCCCACCGGCAGGCCGGTGTCTGGGTTAACCGTGATGCGCGCCAACGCCAGCTCAATCACCTCGGCGTGGTTGGGGTCTAGGCCGGTGGTTTCGGTATCCAACACCACCACGCGCCAGGCGTTGGGCGAAGCCTCGCCACCAAAATCGCTGGGCTCGGGCAGGCGTCGCAAAATACGGTAATCGGGGTGCTGCTGCAGCTCGTGTGCCAAGCGCTGGGCTTGGGCATCGGTGGGTATGGTCATATCAATTGGCGCGGCTGGCGGGGATCGAACCCACGACCCTCGGCTTCGGAGGCCGATACTCTATCCACTGAGCTACAGCCGCAAACCCCTACGGGGCGTATCAAAAGCAAGACCGCAGTGTACCAGTGGTGGCCTGCTTGCGATGGCTCGGCAGATATAATTGAACGCTTCTGTTGACAACTCTTACACGCAGCTCCCTGCGCACGCCTCATGAGCGACACGCATCACACCGGCCCCATCAAAACCCCTGGCCAACTTTTTTGGGTTTCGGTGGCCTCTTTTGTCATTCCGGTCTTCGTCATCATTGGGTTGGTGACCTACGTCACCGCCAACCCCAAGCCTGGGGCCGGCGCCACCAACGTGCAGGCGGCCACCTTGGCCCGTATTGCGCCCTTGGGCTCGGTGCAGGTTCGCGACGCCAACCGCCCGCTTACCGAGGGCTCGGTGGTGTACGCCAACCAGTGCGCGGCCTGCCACGCCGCGGGGGTGGCCGGTGCACCCAAGCTTGGCGACAAGGCCGCCTGGGCACCACGTTTAACCCAAGGCTATGAGGCGTTGCTCACCTCAGTGCTCAAGGGCAAGGGCGCCATGGCAGCCCAAAGTGGCGGCGAGTACAACGACCTCGAGCTTGGCCGCGCCGTGGTGCACATGGCCAATGCCGCGGGGGCCAAGTTTGCGGTGCCGCAAAAGCCGGCCAAGTAAAACATTTACCCGCCGCCTAGCCCTTGGCCGCGCGCTGCGCCCAGGGGCTTTTTTTGTAGCCAAAGTAGCGCTCCCAGTCGGTACTGGGTAGCGGCTTGACCTGCCATTGGCCGCTTTGCACGCGCTGCGCGGCTTGCCACATGTCCGCGGTGTGAACCAAAGCCGGCCCCTGCGCGGTTTGCAACACCAGCTGGCCCGAATCGTCCAGCCAAACCTGCTGCACCTCAAGCGGCACGCCGGTGTGGCTGAGCACGGGGGCCTCATCGCCCGGTACCCGCGCCACCCAAGGGGTGGCCTCAAGCTCCACGTACACCCGCTGCGGGCCGTTTTGAAAATACCACTGCCCGGCGTCGTCTGCCGCGTAGTTGCGCGCCACAAACGCCAGCAGCTTGTCGTGCGTCAGGCGTGCGCCCTTTTGCGCGCGGCGCTGCGTCTCACTTACCTCAGGCCCAGCAACAAAGGGCCCCAGTGCCTGCACGCGGTCGTCGCGCATGTACCAGTGGCCGCGCGCGTCCAGCCCCAACCAACCGTAGCACGCCGCCACGTTGGGCCACTTGGCCATGGCTTGTTTGACCAAATCATCCATAAGCGTGTTGCCTTAGCCAATGCAACAAATCCTCGCACCAGCCCCACAGTTGCCCACGCCAGGGCGCACCCTGGGCACGCAAGTAACCGGCATGCCCGCCGTGGCGCGGGGTAACCCACTGCACGCCACGCGGCATGCGTTGCCGCACGGGCAGCGACTGGTAGGGCACAAACGGGTCGTTTTGGGCGTGCGCCAGCCACGCCGGCACCGCCAGCGCGCCCAGATGCGGCCCGGCCGAGGCGCGGGCCCAGTAGTCGTGCACCCCACGGTAGCCGTGCAGCGGGGCGGTAAAGGCGTCGTCAAACGCGGCAATGGTGCGTGCCGCGCGCACCCGCGCTCCATCGAATTGGTTGGGAAACGCCCGCCACTTGGCCAGCGCTTTGGGCTTCATGGTGCGTAAAAACATGGGCGTGTACAGCCACCGATTGACCCCTTGTTCAATGGCGTGGCCGGCGGCGGCCAAGTCAAACGGCGCCGAGACGCTGGCCACCGCGTTCACGACGCGCGCCGCCGCCGTGCCTTGCTGCGCTGCCCATAGCATTAGAGCGTTGCCGCCCAGCGACACACCCAGCGCCGCCCGCGGGCGCTGCGGCGCCAACGCGGCCACACGCGCGAGCATCCAGTCGATCTCGGCGCTGTCGCCGGCGTGGTAGGCGCGTGGCAGCCGGTTGCTTAGCCCGCCGCAGCCGCGAAAGTGCAGCACCCACAGCAACACGCCTGCGCGTGCGCACGCCGCGGCCAAGGCTTGCGCGTAGTGGCTATGGGCGCTGCCCTCCAAGCCATGAAACAGCACCAACAGGGGGGCATCGTGGTTAAGCAAATCGGCCGGGGGTGTGAACTGCGCCACGGCCACCACATCGCCATCGGGCGTGTCCCAGGTTTGCCAGTGCGCGCGGGGCATCGTGGTTGTGGCGTGGCAACGCCGGGCCAACAGCGCCGAGGCAAGGGTTTGGGCGTGACCGCCCACACACCACACGGGGGGGCTTAACGGCGTCACGCTAGTGCAGCACGTTGGCGTTGGGCTCGAGGCGGGCGGCGCTTGGGCCCATGTGCATGCCGCCCGGGCTGGCGTGATGCGTGAGCAAGCGCCAACCCGCTGGCGTTTTGACATAGACATTGGTGGCAAACACCACCGCCACCGCCGCCCCTTGCTCGCTTTGCACCTGCACGTGCTCGGTGACCCAGTGCACCGCGTAGTCCAAGCCCTGGCTGCGACGCGACTGCACCACCTGTACCCGCACACCACCGGCGGCAAACAGCTCGGTAAACAACCCGCGTATGGCGGCTAAGCCACGCAAGGGTTCGGCGCCGGGGGGCACGCACAGGGCGTCGTCGTCGTCCACCCAGCACGCCATTAGGCGTTGCAAATCGCCTTGCTGCAGGGCTTGGTAAAAGTCTTGCTCCACCTGCTCGGTGGATACGGGAGGCGCAGCTGGCTTGACCATGGCGCCCAGGCCGGTTTTTACTTCTTGGCCTGCAGGTGCCGCAGCATGGCCAACTGCGCGGCGGCCACGGCCAACTCGGCCTGCGCCTCGGCCAACGCCTGCTCGGAACTGGCCTGGCGCAACGCCTCTTCGGCCGAAGCCTTGGCCGCGCGCGCCTTCTCTTCGTCTAGGTCTTCGCCGCGAATCGCGGTATCGGCCAGCACCGTCACGCCGTCGGGCTGCACCTCAAGAATGCCGCCGGCAACAAAAATATACGCCTGCTCGCCGTTGGCTTGCTCAATGCGCACCGAACCGGGGCGAATACGCGTAATCAGCGGCGTGTGGCGCGGGTAAATGCCCAGCTCGCCCGAGACCCCGGGCAACGCCACAAACTTGGCCTCGCCGGAAAACAGCGAAGCCTCGGCGCTCACCACGTCCACTTGAAGGGTTGTCATGACTGGCCCTGCCTGTTGTTAAAGGTTTTTGGCCTTTTCAATGGCCTCGTCGATCGTGCCAACCATGTAAAACGCCTGCTCGGGCAGGTTGTCGCACTCGCCGTTGACGATCATCTTAAAGCCGCGGATGGTCTCGGCCAAGCTCACGTACTTGCCAGCGGTGCCGGTAAACACCTCGGCCACGTGAAACGGCTGCGACAAGAAACGCTGAATCTTGCGCGCCCGGGCCACAATCAGCTTGTCCTCGGCCGAGAGCTCGTCCATGCCCAAAATGGCAATGATGTCGCGCAACTCTTTGTAGCGCTGCAGCGTACCCTGCACCGCACGCGCGGCTTGGTAGTGCTCTTCGCCCACCACGTGCGGGTCAAGTTGGCGGCTGGTGGAGTCCAGCGGGTCCACGGCGGGGTAAATACCCAACGCGGCAATGTCTCGGCTAAGCACCACGGTCGAGTCCAAGTGGGCAAACGTGGTGGCTGGTGAGGGGTCGGTCAAGTCGTCCGCGGGCACGTACACGGCCTGAATCGACGTAATTGACCCCACCTTGGTCGACGTGATGCGCTCTTGTAAGCGACCCATTTCTTCGGCCAGGGTAGGCTGGTAGCCCACCGCCGAAGGCATACGCCCCAACAACGCCGAGACCTCGGTACCGGCCAAGGTGTAACGGTAAATGTTGTCCACAAAAAACAGCACCTACCACAATCTCGTCCGCCGCGCCGAGGGCACCATCGCCCGCGCCAGTGGCGGCCGCCGCTCATGGCATGCCGCCGCCCTTCGCGAAGCCGCACTTTCCGCCCTGCGGGGCGACCCCTGCCT